>DASVWD010000240.1 GCA_036389795.1 Longimicrobium sp. | reverse complement strand
GAATCGGCCGGGGCGGGTGCCCCGGCCGATTCGCTTCTCCGCGGGAACTCATCCGACCTGTGGCCGGGGGAGCGCCGGCATCTCGCCGATCAGGGCGTAGAGGTCGCCCCAGAGGCGGGCGACGGGGCGTAGCGCGGCCGTGTCGGCGAAGAGGGTTTCGGGGGCCAGGGGGATCTCGTCGGAGAGGCGGACGCGCAGCACCTCGCCGACCACCAGCGTGTTGGGCGAGCCCTCCAGCTCCACCACCTTGAAGACGCGGCACTCCAGCACCGCCGGCGCGCCCGCCACGTACGGCGCGTCCACCGACTCGGCGCGCGCGGCGGCCAGCCCGGCGAGCGCGAACTCGTCGACCTCCGGGCCGTACTCGCCGGAGGTCTCGTTCATCTCCCGCAGCTGCCCCTCGGCGACCACGTTCACGCAGAAGACGCCCGTGTCGAGGATGTTGCGCAGGCTGTCCTTCGGCGCGCCCTTGCGGCTGCCGATGGAGACGGAGACCAGGAAGGGCGTGGCGGAGACCGCGGCGAAATAGCTGAAGGGCGCCAGGTTCGCCTGCCCGGCCGCCGAGCGCGTGGACACCCACGCGATCGGGCGCGGCACCACCAGCGAGATCAGCAGCTCGTAGCGCTGCCGCGCGGTGATCGCGGCGGTGTCGAAGATCATCGGGAGGCGGCCAGCGCGCGCTCCAGCCACTCGCGGGCGTCGGCGGCCTCGTCGGGGGAGATGCCGTGGCCGATCGGGTAGTCGCGCGCCTCCAGGTCGGCGCCGGCCGCGGCGAGCGCGGCGCGCCCCTCCACCGCCAGCTCGAAGGGGATGCTGGGGTCGTGGGTGCCGTGCCCCCAGAAGAAGCGGGTGCCGCGCACCGTCTCCGGGGTGGGCGAGACGCTGGGGTGGTCGGCCAGGAAGCCGCTGAAGTTCATCACCAGCGGCGCGCCGCCCGGGTCGCGGAGCGCGTACGCCATCGACATCACCCCGCCCTGCGAGAAGCCGCCGAGCACCAGCGGCCCGGTGCGCACCGGGAGCTGGGCGGGAAGCTCCTCCAGGAACGCCGCCAGCGCGCGCTGCGAGGCCTCGAAGCTCTCCGGCTCGGGGCGGTTGCGGCCCAGGAAGCGGTACCACGCCCAGCCGGGGCCGTACCCCCAGGGCATCCCCGGGTGGGGCGCCTCGGGCGAGACCACCACCGCGCGGGGCGCCAGGTGCGGCGCCAGCCCCAGCAGGTCGAAGCGGTCGCTCCCCCGCCCGTGCAGCAGCACCACCAGCGGCGCGCCGTCCTCCGCCCCCTCCGGGACCACCTTCTCGAACCGCAGCATCCCCATCCTCCACGAAAAGACAACTGCTGGTCTCACGCAGAGTCAGCAGAGTCAGCAGAGTCAGCAGAGAACACATCGCTCGCGCGGTTTTCCTCTGCTACCTCTGCTTCCTCTGCGTGAGGCCAATCTGTTGACGTTGGAGGGGCGTCACCCCTTCCGCCCGCGCTCGACGAGCTCGCCGGTCTCGCGGTCGTAGTCGACGATGTGCTCCCACTCGCCGGCGTCGGAGCGCGCGACGACGGCCACCACGGGCTCGGTGTCGCTCAGGTTGAACACCTCGTGCGGCACCCCGGGCTCGATGAAGATGAAGTCGCCCGCCTCGTTCTCCACGCTGTGGCGCAGGTTCGGCCCGTACTCGTGCCGGACGCGGCCCTCCAGGATGTAGAGCATCACCTCGAAGCCCACGTGCACGTGCGCGTAGGCGACCCCGCCGGGCGGGATGGTGGCCACGTTCATCGAGAGCTGCCTGGCCCCCACGTTGGCGGCCGAGAGCCCCGTCTTGTAGCGGATGTTGTTCCACTGCCGGTGCGTGCCGCTGCCGCGCACCACGAAGATCCCGCCGTGCCCCTCCACCGCCCCCGTCTGCTCGGCCGCTGCCTCGGTCATGGCTTCCCTGCCCGGTGGCGATTCCCCGCGACGACCCGCGTCGTCCCGTACCCCGTACCCTCGTACTTCCGTACTCTCGTACTCGCCCTACCGCGCCGACTCCACCCCCGCCGACGGCGCGTCCCGGCCCTCGAACACCCCGCGGCCGATGGCGTGGATCCCCAGCACCATGAGCAGGAGCGCCAGCACGGCGCCGATCAGCCCCAGCGAGTACGCCCGCCGCGGGTCGCCCTGCTTGCGGGCCAGGACGCTCGCCGCGTGCACCGCCGCCGCGGCCAGGAGCATCATGGTCAGGTGGCCGATCAGCGAGGGGTAGAACACCCCCAGCGCCACCAGCACAATCCCCAGCACGATCTGCAGGTCCAGCACCCCGGCGAACACGGCCATCGCGGTCCGTGCCGGGCGGTCGTACGCCGCGCGCCGCGAGAAGAGGCCGGCGGCCATCACCAGCGCGGCGGCGATGCCGGCCAGCAGCACCAAGTAGCGCAGCCCGGAGTGGGCCTGGAAGATGAAGTTCATGGGCTCGGCTCAGGTGCGAGGAGCCGGCAATCTAGTCGATGCGGGAAGAAGAGAAAATGGTGGGTCGGGAGGTTCTGATCGCTTGTCATTGATTCATGGTTGCGAGTAGAATCTAGGGAGAGGGATGGACCGCGTCTCCCACCGCGTTGTGGAGCGGCTGAATGCTCACGAGGATCGAGATCGACGGGTTCAAGACGTTCGAGAAGTTCTCGCTCGATCTGGAGCCGTTCATGGTCGTCGTCGGACCGAACGCGACCGGAAAGTCCAACCTTTTCGACGCGATCCAGCTGCTCTCCCGTCTCGCCGTCGATGACCTCCGGACCGCGTTCAATGGTCTACGCGGAGAACCGCATGAACTGTTCAGGATTCAGCCGAGCGGAGAGCCGGGATCCCGGATGAGCCTTGCGGTGGAGGTGCTCCTGCACCGGACCGTCGCAGACCCGTGGGGGGGGACTGCCCGGGTTCGGCACACCCGCCTGCGATACGAGGTGGACCTCGAGCGGCGAACCGACGCGCGCGGGATTGAGCGGCTGGTGGTCGCGCGCGAGACCGCCGAGCCGATCCGCGGCAACGCGGACGGATGGAGACCTCATGGACGGTCTCCTTCGGCCGCGTTCAAGCGCGCATTCATGAGCTATGGAAGGTCTACTCCCTTCCTGTCGACGCAGGACGTGAACGGAATTCCCACCTTCCACATCCACCAGGACCCGACCGGCGGACGGAACCGCTCGGCGACCGCCGCGGAAACGACGATCCTGTCCAGCATCACGAGCGCGGAGTTTCCGCATCTCTTCGCTCTTCGGGAGGAGTTGAGGTCCTGGAAGTTCCTCCAGCTCGATCCGGGGGCCCTGCGCAAGCCCAGCCCGAAGAATGCTCCGGAGGTGCTGGAGCCTGACGGCTCGAACCTCCCGACCGTCCTCGCGAGGATCGAAGCGGAGACCCGCACCGAGCCTCGCCCGCATGGCGCGTTGACGGAAATCGGTGCCGACCTGTCACGGCTGATCTCAGGTGTCGCCAGGGTAGACGTGGAAGAGGACGAGCTTAACCGCAAGTTCCGCGTCAAGGTGCAGGTCGGTGGCGAGCATGCGTTCAGCTCGGGCGTGATCTCGGACGGAACTCTGCGCGTCCTGGCACTTCTGACCATGCTCCACGATCCCAAGCACTCGGGCCTGGTGTGCTTCGAAGAGCCGGAGAACGGAATTCATCCGGCCCGCTTGGAGGCGCTGATCGACATCCTGCGAGGAATGGTCACGCGCGCCGATCTGACCCATTACGACGAGCGCGCAGCGCTGACGCAAATGCTCCTGAACAGCCACTCGCCAGTCGTCCTTTCACACCTCGATGGTACCGAGGTGGTCTTCGCGGATACCGTGACGGTAGTTGATCCGGCAAGCAGAACCAGGAGCCGAAAGACGCGCATGCGCAGAATCGTTCCCGACGATCAGGGGGACCTGGGAATCGGGCAGCGTGACAGGGGTGGGTATGCTACACGTTTCGACGTTGCGCAGTATCTCAAAACCGTCGTACAGCAGGCAGGGTGACCGTTAGATGTCCTTCCTGGGGCTCGCGCTGTTCGCAGAAGGGTCGACGGACTACCGGTTCCTGGGCTCCCTGCTTCCACGCGTCGTGGAGGAAGTCTATCTCGCGAAAGGCGAACGTCCGCTGGAGATCGGCGATGTCGTGCCCCTGACCTCACCAGAAGAGCATAGAGACAGCACGCGCGAGGTGAAGATCGCCGAGGCCGCCAGGGTTGAGGCCGGCTCGTTCCACATCCTGTTCGTTCATGCCGACGGGGGGACCAGGCCAACCAGGGTGCGAGGCGAACAGGTCACGCCGGGCCTCGCCCGAGCTCTGGCCGAACTGGGGCCGGGCTATGCCGGAGTCGCGGTGATCCCGGTCCGGGAGATGGAGGCATGGGCGGTTGCCGATGGCAACGCATTGCGCGCTGCCTTCCGAACGACTCTCTCCGACGCTGAGCTCGGTGTCCCTGAACGGCCCCGGGACTGCGAGAGTCTCCGAGATCCGAAAGCGGTTCTGAACAGCGCCTTCGGGAATACCCTGCGTGGCTCACGCAGCCGCATAGCGAGCACCGCCGCAGGTTCTCTCCAGTTGATCGCAGAGACGATCGACCTGGCGCGGCTCGCGGACCTGCCTGCTTTCCAGTCCCTTCGCGGAGAGATCGAGCAGGCGCTGCGACACCTGAAATACATCCGCTGATCAGTATTCTCCCACCTACTCCCGCGGCTCCGTGCTCAGCTCGCGGTTGACCTGCTCGGTGCCCTCGGGGGAGGGCTCCTCTTCCTCCTCGGCGCGGGCCACGGCGCCGATCTCGGGGAGCGCGTTGGGCGAGATCCACCCCTGCTCGGCGGCGTGGCGGGCGGCCTCCAGCGTGTCCTCGGCCAGCACCAGCGCGCTGCCGGCGGCCTCCATCTCCTTCGCCAGCGCCTCGATGGCGCCCACCCGCTCGGGGTTCGGCGTGACGTTGCGGATGTAGACGGCCTGCACGCGGTCGGGGTTCTCGCGCACCACCTGCAGGTAGATCTCCGGGTCCTCCTGCCCGCTGTCGCCGATCAGCACGAAGTGGAGGTCGGGGAAGAGGCCCAGGATGCGGCGGATGGCGTCGAGCTTGTGCTCGGTGTTTTTCCCCGGCACCACGCCCTCCCTGGTGAGCCCCCAGTCGCGCAGGAGCAGCGGGCCCAGCGGGATCTTCTGCACGGTGAGGAAGTCGGTGAGCACGTCGTGCAGGTTCCAGGGGCTGCTGGAGACGTAGAAGATCGGGTTGAACGCCGTCTTCCCCGTCCCCTTCTCCAGCGCGCGGTAGAACGCCGCCACGCCGGGGAAGGGCATGCGGGTGCGCGCGTTGTGGAGGAAGACGTTCTTCATCATCCGGAGCGTCGAGGTGACGTCGGTGCGGATGACGGTGTCGTCCAGGTCGCTGATGACCCCCAGCGCGCACCCCGGGGGCGGCACCAGCACGCTCGCCTGCTCGCGCACGGGCTGGTCGCCCTCGCGCGGGTGGGCGAGCTCCAGCTCCAGCGTGTGCCAGAGCGCGGACGCCGAGAAGTGCGGGCGCGGCTCCACCCAGCACTCGAAGTACCCCTCGTCGTTGGCGGCGACCTCGTGCTCGCCGCCGGGGAAGCGCACCACCACGCGCGCGCGGGGGACCTCGTCGCTCTCGAAGCGCCGCACCATCGCCGCCAGGTTCAGCCACGGGCTGTCGTGCTCGGTGGAGGGCTGCACGGGCGGGCTCCGGAGCACGCGGCCGCGCACGTACGCGCGGTCCGGCCGGCCGAAGGTGCGGTACGCCTCGATGCGCGGCCGGTGCTCGCTGCTCCCCATCAGCCCCAGCTTGCGGCGCCCCTCGTCCAGCGTGGTCTCCACCCGGTGCGCGACCTTCTCGATCGCCCGCTTCCAGTCGGCCATCCGTGCCTCCGTCCGTCTCCCCGCGCCGCCCGGGCACCTTCCGCCGGACGCCGCCCGCGAGTATTCTTCCCGCTTCCGACCGCAACCTGCGCGCCCCCGCCGCGACGCCGCCGCATGCCCGCCGCCCGCCACCCCGCGAAGTCCGCCAGGTCCCGCCCGAAGGAGAGGCCGCGCCCCGCGCCCGCGCCCGCCGGCCCGGGGTGGGCGCCGCGCCCGTGGCAGGTGGCGCTGGCGCTCGGGGTGCTGCACGTGCTGCTGACGCTCATGGCGCTCAACCCCGCCCCGCACCTGGGGGGCGACAACGCGGCGTACCTGGCGCTCGCGCGCTCGCTGCTGGAGGGGCGCGGCTACGTGGAGCTGTGGGACCCGGCGCTGCGCCCGCACACCCAGTTCCCCCCCGGCTTCCCGGCGATCCTGGCCGTGGCGATGCTGCTGGGCGTGAAGCCGTGGGTGGGCTTCAAGGTGCTGGTGGCGGCGTTCTCGGGGGTGGCGGTGGCGCTCTCGTACGCCTGGGCGCGGCGGGTGAGTGGCCCCGGCGTGGCGCTGGGCGCCGGGCTGCTGCTGGCGGTCGGCCCGGGGGTGATCGACCAGAGCCAGCTCGAGCTGTCGGACGTTCCCTTCTGGGTCTTCACCATGCTGGCGCTCTGGGCGTTCGCCCGCTGGTCCGCCGCGGCCGGCGAGCCCGCCGCGTCTCCCGCGGCAGCCGCACGCCCGGGCGCGGCGGCGGTGGCGGCGGACGACGCGCGGCCGGCGCCGGCGTGGTCCGCGCTGAAGTGGGTGGCGCTCGCGGCCGTGGCGACGCTGCTGGCGCTCTTTACCCGCTCGGCGGGGCTGCCGCTGGTGGTGGCGGCGGCCGGGTGGCTGGCGCTCCGGCGCCGCTGGCGCGAGCTGGCGCTCTTCCTGGCGGTGGTGCTCCCGTTCGCCGTCGCCTGGGCGGTGCGGCAGCGGCTGGCGGCGGGCGGGGGCGCGTACGTGACGCAGTTCTGGCTGAAGGACCCGTACCGGCCGGACCTGGGGACGATCGGCGTGGGCGGCCTGTTCGCGCGCGTGGGCGAGAACGCGCTGAAGTACGTCGACTGGCACCTGCCCTCGCTGCTGGCGGGACTCCCCGAGCACCCGGTGCTGATCGCGGCGGCCGCCGCGCTGGTGCTGCTGGCGGTGGCGGGGTGGGCGCGGCGCCTGCGCCGGCCGGGCGTGGCCGAGCTGTTCGTCCCCCTCTACCTGGGGCTGATCCTGGTGTGGCCGGAGGAGTGGGCCGACTCGCGCTTCCTCCTCCCCGCGCTCCCGCTGATGCTGGTGTACGCGGGCGAGGCGCTGGGGCTGGCCGGCGAGCGGCTGGGAAGGCGCCGGCTGGTGGGCGCGGGGGCGGCGGCGCTGCTGGTGCTGGCGGCGGTCCCGGGGTTCGCGAAGCAGGTGCGCAGGGCCGAGGAGTGCCGGGCCGAGTACGCCGCGGGGAACCACTTCTCCTGCCACGCGCCGGTGTTCGGGACCATCTTCGTGGTGGCCGAGCAGGTGCGCGGGCGGCTCCCCGAGGGGTCGGTGGTGCTGTCGCGCAAGCCGAGCCTCTTCTGGGCGATCTCGGGCTACCCGTCGCGCCTGTACCCGTTCGACGCCGGCGCCGACGGCTTCTTCGCGGCGGCGGCCGCGGCCCGCGCCCGGTACATCGTGTTCGACCAGACGCAGGAGTTCACGCGCTTCATGCGCCCAGTGGTCCTCGCGCGGCGCGACCAGTTCTGCCTGATGCCGGAGATCGGGACCGAGATGGCGGTGCTCGCCCGCATCGGCCCCAACCCGCCCTTCCCGCCGGGCACCGCCCCCGACGTCTTCCGCATCTGCGACGCCCCCGTCCCGCCGGACGAAACGGCTCCGGCGCCGGCGCGCTGACGCGATGAACGCGAACGGGCCGGGGGAGCGCCCCCGGCCCGTTCGTATTCGGGCGTTCTCAAGCCGAAGGTGGTGCGCGCAGGTGGATGATTTCACCCGGTTGTACCGTGTCCAAAGCGGTTGCGATAGCCGGAGCCAGAGGCGCGAGCTCTTGGATGCGTGCCCGATGCGCGTGCAGCACGACCAATCCGATCCCAGAGCGCGGGATGTTCTGTTGGTACTCCATCCGGCGGTCTATCGTG
Source organism: Longimicrobium sp. (assembly GCA_036389795.1). Lineage (NCBI taxonomy): Bacteria > Pseudomonadati > Gemmatimonadota > Longimicrobiia > Longimicrobiales > Longimicrobiaceae > Longimicrobium > Longimicrobium sp. Next base: position 2,345 of record DASVWD010000240.1, on the reverse strand, counting down.
ACCAGCGCACCGAAGCCGGATTCCCGCATCCGCTGGAGGAGCACGCCATTCTTCAGCCCCTTCCAGCCCTCGTCGGCGACGGTGCGCACGACGTGCCGCGGGCCGGCCTGGGCGATCAGTTCGGCGAGGTCGGCTGGAACCTGCTCGTCAAGCAGCGCGCGCAAGGTGTTCCAGAGCCTCCGCCGCCTGTTCTAACGCCGCTACCGCCTGCTCGCGGCTGACCGTTGGAAACGAGCGCAGGAAGTCCTCCAGGCTGTCACCCGCCGACAGATAATCGATGAGGTTCTGGAGGGGTACGCGAGTTCCGGCGAACACCAGTGTGCCGCCGAGGATGTCCGGGTCGCTATGGACCACGCTCTTGGTCTCGGACATGGTACTCACCTTCATCGGTTGTAATCGGTCTCTCGCCATTCGAGCGGAACGACCTCAAGAACTCTTTCGAGCCTGGCCATCGCCCGAGGTCCATAGTTGATCCGGCGCAGCATCTCGACGTGGCGGAGGCGCTCGGCGGGGGAGCGTGAATGCCAGTACCGCTTCTCGTCCGAGTCCTCGAACAGCGGAACGACCGAGAGGGCCGTCCGATCCAGTCGTATCGAGGGAGGAACGGGATCGTTCATGGGGTCTTCACCTCGGGATTCACGAAACTACCGTCCTGACTGGGCTCACGACGGAATCTAAAGAGATTGGCCTCCATCCGTCACTCTTTCTCCCGCGGCGCCTCCCCCTCCTCCCCCCGGTCGGCGGCGCTCCACTGCCTCGGCTCGTCCGAGACGGGCTGGAGGATCACGAAGCTGGCGACCACCAGCAGCAGCAGCACGAACACCCCGATCCCCTGGCCCACGCGCGGCAGCATCCCGCCCCGCTCGACGGTCAGGTGCGTGATCAGCGCCCAGATGGCGGGGCCCACCACCGCCGAGAAGCGACCCACCATCCCGTAGAGCCCGTAGAACTCGCCGATGCGCGCGGGCGGGGTGAGGCGCAGCATGTACGGCCGGTCCGCCGCCCAGATGCCGCCCAGCGAGACGCCGGCGCCGGCCGCCACCACGTACAGGCACCACAGCGGCAGCCCCACGATCCCGATCACCCCCGCGAAGGCGAAGACCGCCATCCACGAGAACAGCACCAGGTTCAGCGTGCGCTTCGGCCCCAGCCGGTCGGTGAGCCGCCCCCAGGCGAAGCCGCCCGCCACCGCGAAGGTGATGGCCGACATCATGATCAGCCGGGCCTGCGCCTGGCCCTGCTCCTCGGTGAGCCCGGTGCCCACCGCCACGTTCACCGTGTAGAGCGCCATGATGGCGATCACGGTGTTGATCGGGTCGGTGTAGAAGACGCGCCCCACCAGGAAGCGCAGCAGGCCGGGGTAGCGCTGGGTGGAGCGCAGCGTCCGGAGCGTCTGCGAGGTCGACTCCAGGATCATGCGCCGGTCGATCGGGCGCGGGCGGGGGTTGCCGCGCTCGCGCACGAACAGGAAGCAGGGGATGGCGAAGACCAGGAACGCCACCCCGATCGCCAGGAAGAGGAGCGCCTTGTTTTCGGTGTCGATCAGGAAGCCGAGCCCCACGGCCAGGAACGAGCCCAGGTAGCCCACGCCCACGCCGATCCCCCCGATCTTCCCCCGGTTCTCCTCGGTGCTCACCTCGGGCAGCATGGCGTCGTAGAACTGCAGCCCCGCCTGGTACGCCACGTTGGCCACCACGAAGCACGCCACCGTGGGCCAGAAGCCGAAGCGCGCCAGCACCATGGTGAAGGCCACGCAGACGAGCGTGCTGGTGACCAGGAACGGCATCCGCCGCGGCGCCCGGTCCGTCATCGCCCCCAGGAGCGGCGAGACGAAGAAGATGATGGCCATGGAGGCGGCCGTGATCGTCCCGTACACGCTGTCGGCGCGCTGGGGGCCCACCTCGTCGCGCACCCAGAGCGAGAAGTAGAGCGACACCACGCCCATCGAGAAGATGGTGTTCGCCAGGTCGTACAGGACCCAGCTGGCCACCGCGCGCGGGGTGATCACGTGCGGGCGGCGGGCGGGCGGGTCGGCGGCCGGGGGCGGCGGCGGGGCGAGGTCGGACTCGAGCATGGACACGGGGCGGCGGGTTCGGGAGCGGCGGCGGGGCAGGACGACGGAAAGCTAGCGGCTTCCGGCCGCGCGCACACCCTTTATGCGCGAGGCGTCCAGCGCGTCCCGCCCGACCCGCTCCCCGCGCACCCCCTCCGGCAGCCTCGCCGTCCGCACGGAGCCGAAGAAGTGCACGCCGATCCTGTCGATCTTCCAGGGATGGTTCCGGATGGATTCCGCTCCTCCGGCGAGGGAGCCCTCAAACGGAGTCGACGGAGTCGACGGAGTCGGC
>DASVWD010000239.1 GCA_036389795.1 Longimicrobium sp. | reverse complement strand
CCGTGCCGCTACCGCGCCCAACCTACCTGGCAGGGTGAGAAGATTCTTCGGCCCTGCGGTCATCCGTGCGAATGCCGGTCCTGTGTGATCGGGCCTCAGAATGACAGCAAACACCAACTGATTTTCCGGATTCCGTATGAGTGCGTGTCATCCCAACGACATGGCCTCGCGCAGAGGAAGCAGAGGTAGCAGAGGAAAACCGCGGAAGGCGATGTGTTCTCTGCCGACTCTGCCGACTCTGCGTGAGACGAAAGCAGTTGTCCGTGTCGGATCACGTGGAATCGGTGCGGGCGCTGTCGGGCGCGGGGCCCTGGCCCGTCGCCGTGTCGAAGAGGCGGCGGCGGACCAGGCGGATGCGGTTGGGGGCGCGCGGCAGGTAGGTGCGGTTGGTGAGGAGCACCACCCACGCCCCGCTCTTCGGGTCGATCCAGAACGAGGTGCCCGTGTAGCCGGTGTGGCCGTACGCGTACGGCTCCGTCCTGCACGGCACGTGGTTGGGCACGGTGCCCTCGCGGCAGAACACCTCGAAGCCCAGCGCCCGGGTGCCGGTGCGCGGGCCCGGCCGGGTGAACTGGGCCAGCGTGGAGGCGCGCACCACGCGCACGCCGTCCAGCTCGCCCCCGTTGGCCAGCATCGCCACGAAGCGGGCGACGTCGTGCGCGGTCGAGAAGAGCCCCGCGTTGCCGGTGGCGCCGCCCAGCTCGCGCGCGAAGGGGTCGTTCGTCTTCCCCGCGAACGGGCGGCCGTCCCTCAGCGAGAGCGTGGGCGCGCAGACCCGGCAGATGAGCCCCGGCTGGTAGCGGGTGGAGCTCATCCCCAGCGGCCCCCACACCCGCCGCCGCAGGAAGGCGGGGAGCGGCTCGCCGGCGGCGCGCGCGGCCGCCTCGCCCAGCAGCACGAAGCCCGCGTCGGAGTAGAGCACCTCCGCGCCGGGCTCGTCGACCAGCTCCACGGTGGCGATCAGCCGCTCCAGCCGCTGGCGCGGGGTGCCTTCGCCCAGGTCGAGCACGGCGGCGGGGAGCCCGGAGGTGTGGGTGAGGACCTGGCGGACGGTGATCTTCTCGCGCCCGCCGCCGCGGAAGGTGGGGAGCCAGCGCTGCAGGGGGTCGTCCAGCCGCATCCGCCCGTCGTCCACCAGCACCATCACCGCCGCGGTGGTGGCCACCACCTTGGTGAGCGACGACAGGTCGTAGAGGGTGCGGTCCGGGTCCACGGGCAGGGCGAAGCGCGTCCACCCGGTGCGCCCGTACCCGCGCTCCAGCACGATCGCGCTGCGCTGGCCGACGGCGAGCGCGGCTCCCGGGAACGCCTCGCGCTCCACCTCGCCGAAGACGATCTCCTCCGCCCGCCGCAGGTCTTCCGCGCGCAGGTCCACCGGCGGCGTGGCGTGGGCGCCGGCCAGGCGCGGGACGGGGGTGAGGAGCCAGCGGACGCGCCCGCTCAGGAAGAACGGCCACGCCAGCAGCAGCAGGAAGGAGATCGCCAGCAGCGCGGCCACGGCGCGCTGCCTCCACGAGTACCGCCTCGGCTCCGGCCGCGGCTCCGGCGCCTCTTCTTCCTCCGCTTCCTCCCACTCTGCCGCGGGATCGCTCTTCGCCCGCTCCAGCATCTCCTCCCCTCGTCCCCGATCCTCGACGCGCTCCCACCGGATGCGGCGCGTCGGCCGTTTCCATGCGAGGACCGGGCCTGTCTTCTCCTCGTATCGTTCGGAACCAGGCTCGGGTAGTCTCACACAGAGAAACAGAGAAACAGAGGATTCGGTTCTCTGTTCCTCTGTTTCTCTGTGTGATTCGAATCAGTTCGGAACCGGAACGACGCCGAGCTCAGTCTCCCCCGGAGCCGGTCCCCACGGGCCGGCAGATGCGCGTCACCCCGGGCGCCTCCTCCGGCGGGTCCCAGCGGCCGAGGACGACGGTGATCGGGATCTCGGTGTCGTTCCGTCGCACCAGGTAGCGAACCGTATCTCCCGCCAGGGGGGGCTGCGTCGGTGGGTTGCCGATGAGATCCCGGCCGTCCTGGACGACGATCATGTCGCCGGGCCTGATGCCGGCCCGCTCCGCCGGCGAGCCCGGCTGGACGTCCACGATCAAGGGATAGTCCGGGAACACGATCGGCTGTCCGTTCACGCCCTGCATCGTGAGCGCGGACGTCTGAGAGCTGGTGCCGCGGCACCCGACCGGCCGTGAAGCGTTCGGCGTGGACGGGGTCGCCTGCGCGGCCAGCGCCGCGGGCAGCAGGAGGAGCGCGAGGGCCGCCGCGAGGGTGGATACGGAGGGTGAGAGTCGCATGCCCCGATTCGGTTGAGGGAGAGTGGAAGGAGCCGTCGCTCTCGAATGGAGACGACGACGGGCGGATCTGCGCCGGCGCCTGCTAGGATGCCTGTGAGGCCGGCAGGGTTGGAGCGAGCGGGTGAGCCGAGGCGCCGCCCCGGCGACCCGTGACACGCGGAGGAGAATACTCGTATTGCTCCACGTATGCCACATCCCTGCGGCCGCCCCATGGCTGACCGCGTGGGAACCGGCTGTCGTTCGCGCCTTCACGACGGCCGAAGATCGGCGCTCCCGGCGGGTGCGTCGGCCACCAGGGGAGCGCCTTCGGCCGCCGGCTCGTCCGCGTCCGGCTCCGCCGCCGGCGCGGGGACCAGGGCGTCGACGGGGACGCCCGAGGAGTCCAGCGCCAGGGGCGCCTCCACGCCGCGGGCGGTGGCGCGGCGGGCCAGCGGGGCCACGGTCAGGCCCTGCACCAGGATCGAGAAGACCACCACCGCGTACGTCATCACCACGACCAGGTCGCGCGCGTGGGAGGCCGGCAGCGACAGCGCCAGCGCGACGGCGATCCCCCCGCGCAGGCCGCCCCACGTCATGGTGCGCACCGTGTAGGGGAGGAAGGGCACGCGCAGGCGCAGCGCCGCGATCGGGGCGCCCACGCTCACCGCGCGCGCCGCCAGCACCACGGGGATCGCCGCGAGCCCCGCGGCCAGGAACGGCCCCGTGAGCCGCAGCACCAGCACTTCCAGCCCGATCAGCACGAAGAGCACGGCGTTCAGCGCCTCGTCGACCACCAGCCAGAAGGTGTCGAGGTGGCCGCGCGTCACCTCCGACATGGCGAAGCGGCGCCCGGGGTTGCCCACCAGGATCCCCGCCACCACCACGGCGATCGGCCCCGAGGTGTGCAGCCGCCCCGCCAGCGCGTAGCCGCCCGTCACCACCGCCAGGGTGATCAGGATCTCCACCGTGTAGTTGTCGATCCGGCGCAGCAGGTGGAAGGCGGCCCACCCCAGCAGCAGCCCGTACGCCACGCCGCCCACCGCCTCGCGCAGGAAGAGCCCCGCCGCGCCCGCCGCGGTCGGCTCCGCGTGCCCCTCGCCCAGCGCCAGCCCCGCGATCATGGTGAACACCACCACGCCCACCCCGTCGTTGAAGAGGCTCTCGCCGCCGATGAGCACCTCCAGCCGCCTGGGCGCGTTCATGCGCTTGAGGATCCCCAGCACCGCGATCGGGTCGGTCGGCGAGATCAGCGCGCCGAAAAGGAGCGCCCAGGCCAGCGGGATCGGCAGCCCCAGCGCGGCGAGCACGCCGTACATCGCCCCGCCGATCAGCAGGGTGGAGAGGAGGGTGCCGAAGGTGGCCAGGAGCAGGATGGTCCACTTCTGCTCCAGCAGCTCGCCCAGGTTGATGTGCAGCGCCCCGGCGAAGAGCAGGAAGCTCAGCAGCCCCTGCATGAGCAGCGCGTCGAAGTCGATCTGGGCCAGCAGCCCGGCCGCGAAGCCCTGCCCCGTGAGCCCCAGCTCGTCCAGCGCCACCAGCGCCAGCGACACCAGCAGCCCGCCCAGTAGCACGCCGATGGTGGGCGGCAGGCCGATGTAGCGCTCGTTGACGAACCCGATCAGGGCCGTGAGCGTGATCAGGACCGCCAGGACCTCAAACAGGGTCATCGGGTGCGCTTCTCCGGTCGCGTCGTCCTGCCTTCAGTGCCCGCGCGGGGAACGGGAAGTTGATAGCGGCGCGACCGCCCGCGAGGCAAGCGCGGCCGCGGGCGCGGGACGGCCCGGACCGCCTCGTTCCCGGGCCGCCGCCGACGTGCCCACCCGGTGGTGGAGTTGACCTAAGTCGTTGCGTGAGGTATATTTAAGACTCAATCGTAGGGAGGTCTGCGACGTATATCCGTAGCAGATGCATGATGAAGCGGTAGCAGCGTGACGCGTGGCCCGGGGTCTGCAAGATACCCGGCGAGACATCGGAGCCCACGGGCGGCGACGGCGGACGGAAAGTCCAATGGTGAAGCGGGTTTTCACGCCCGGCCGCCACCACCATCGAAGAGTCGAGACGGAGGAGTAGACGCATGCGTGTCCTGAAAATCGCCCTGGTGATGTCCCCCCTGATGGTCATCGCGGCCTGCGGGCGTGACGAGCAGCCGACCCTGGAGCGCGACCTGGCCTGGCTGGACAGCCTGGCGGCGCAGCCCGCCGCCCCGGTGCAGCCGGTGGCCTCGCCGCTGGAGCTTTCCGCACTGGCCGCGCACGCGCCGGCGCCGGTGAAGGAAGAGGCGGCGCCGGCGGAAGAGGAGGAGAGGCCGGTCTCGCGGCCCCGCCGCTCCTCGAGCCGCCGCTCGTCGTCCTCGGTGGGCCGCCGCTCGAGCTCGAGCGGGACCTACGCCTCGGCGCCGGTCCGGCAGCCGCGGGTGGTGGAGCAGAAGCACACCGTGCGTGACGCGGCGATCGGCGCGGGCGTGGGCGCGGTGGCCGGCGCGGTGGCCGGCGGGAGCCGTCACCGCGTGCGCGGCGCCGTGATCGGCGGCGTGGTGGGCGGCGTGGCGGGCGCCGTGATCGGCAACAACGTCGACAAGAGCCGCCGCATCGAGTACTGAGCCGCATCGTCGGCGGCGGATGGAAAGAGCGAGGGGCCGGGTGATCTCACCCGGCCCCTCGCTTTTTCCGTCATCCTGCCCGATACCGTCAGCGGTCGCGGTCGAGCCCGTCGCCCCGGAGGCCGGCGTCGTCCCGGAGGTCGACGTCGCCCATGCGCTCCACCTCGGCGTGCTCGCGGCGCAGGTCGGCCTCCACCACGCGCTCCTCCTGGACGGCGTGCTTGCGCACCACCAGCTCCTCCTTGGGGACCACGCGCTTCTCGGCCACCACCTCTTCGGCGTGGAGCGGGACGCGGATCTCGTCCTCGGTGATCTCCCCCCGCGCCTGCATGGGGTCGGTGATCGGCCGCCGCTCGACGGTGACCTCCTCGCGCAGGGTGGGGACGCTCTCGCGCACGTGCTCGGTCTCCACCCGCTTCTCGACCCCCACCTCGCCCGCCGACACCTGCCGCTTCCGCAGCTCCAGCTCCTCTTCCGAGAGCGTCAGCTTCCGCTCCTCCTCGCCGCGCAGCCCGTTCGCCTCCAGCGGCCGCTCCCGGTCGAGCTCGTCCCTGTCGCGCATCCCGCACCTCCCAGGTTGGTGGGTGACCGGTCCCCCGGCTCCTTCGGCCGGAAAACGTGGGGCGGAAGGCGGTTGCAACATGCGTTCCAACCCTGGACGAACTCTGGACAGAGCGGACGGGGGAATCGAGGGGGTCGCGAAGTGCGGAGCGAGGGTGCGGAATGCGGCTTGCCTCTCCGGGCGCGGGCAAGATGCGGGCCCCGCTCACCCGGTGCGTAAGTCGTGAGATTCCACGAGGTTCGGTCGACTCTGCGTCGAGGCCGGGCGCTCCTGCCGGCGGCGCTGGCCGCGGGCGTGCCCGGGCCGCTGGCGGCGCACCCGGGGCGGCCGGTGGCGCCGCACGACCTGTGGGGGGCGTGGTCGTGGGAGCCGGGGGTGCTGATCTCGCTCTTCGTGGCCGCGTGGATCTACTCGCGCGGGGTGGAGGCGGTGTGGAGGCGGGCGGGGGCGGGCCGCGGCGTGGCGAGGGCGCAGGCGCTCGCCTTCGGGGGCGGGATCGCGGCGCTGCTGGTGGCGCTGGTGTCGCCGCTGGACGCGGCCGGGGGGGCGCTCTTCACCGCGCACATGCTGCAGCACCTGCTGCTGATGGCGGTGGCGGCGCCGCTGCTGGTGCTGGGGGCGCCGCAGGTGGGGCTCGCCTGGGGGCTGCCGCGGCGGGGGCGGGCCGCGGCCGCCCGGTGGTGGCACGCGCTGGGGCTGCGCGCGCTCTTCCGGGGGCTCGCGCACCCGCTCGCCGCGTTCGCGCTGCACGCGGGGGCGCTGTGGGCGTGGCACCTGCCGGGCGCGTACGACGCGGCGCTGGCGCACGAGGGGGTGCACGCGCTGGAGCACGCGAGCTTCCTGGGGACGGCGGCGCTCTTCTGGTGGGTGGCGCTGCACCCGGCCGGCCGCCTGCGCCGCTCTCCCGGGGCGGCGGTGCTCTACGCGTTCGCGATGGCGATGGCGAGCGGGGCCCTGGGCGCGCTGCTGGCCTTCAGCGAGGCGCCGTGGTACGCGGCGCACCTGCAGTCGGCGGCGGCGTGGGGGCTCACGCCGGCCGCGGACCAGCAGCTCGCGGGGCTGGTGATGTGGATCCCCGGCGGGGTGCCGTACCTGGCGGCGGCCGTGTGGCTGCTGCTGCAGTGGCTGCGCGCCTCGGAGCGCCGCGTGCGCGCGGCGGAGGCGCGGCGCGCGCTGGCGGCGTGACCGCGCGGGGCCCTCACCCGCCGCCTTAGAGCGGCAACCCTCTCCCAACTTCGGGAGAGGGTGGACTTGACGGGGCTCGGTGCGAAGATCCTCGTAGGGGCGAGCATGCCTCGACCGGCGGATGCCAGTACATGCGCGGTAGGCGGCCTCTTGCGCCGATGCCGCCTGTGCTCGGACTCGCATGCTCGCCCCTACGGCCCCAGGGCGCTTCGCGCAACGAAACCTCGCGTGAGGGATGCGCGCCCGGAGGGCCGGGACGGCGCCGCCACAGGGGTATCGTGGCGGCGGCGGCCCGGCGCCGTCGGCCTGCGTTGTTTGCAGGCCTACGGCGCGCGCAGCCCGGCCCGGAGCGCAGCGGAGGGACACGCCCGAGCCAGCGGTTCGCGGTTCGCGATCTTGCCGCGCGGCCCCGGCCGACGGATGATGTGACGCGTCCGAACGCACTCACGCACTCACGCACTCACGCACTCTTGTCCAGGCCCTACCCCCCGATCGAGGACCACGGCGTCATCGGCGACCTGCACACGGTGGCGCTGGTGGCGAAGGACGGCTCCCTCGACTTCATGTGCGCGCCGCGCTTCGACGCGCCGCCGGTGTTCGCGTCGCTGCTGGATCAGGGGCGCGGCGGCGTCTTCGAGCTCTCCCCTGTGCTCAACGACGCGCGCCACAAGCAGCTCTACCTCCCCGACACCAACGTCCTGCTCACCCGCTTCCTCTCGGCCGAGGGCGTGGCCGAGATCTCCGACTTCATGCCGATCGGCCAGTCGGAGCACGTGCGCTGCGTGGTGCGGCGCGTGAAGGCGGTGCGCGGCGAGGTGCGCTTCCGCATGCGCTGCGCGCCGCGCTTCGGCTACGGGCCGGCGCCGCACCGGGTGACGGCCGAGGAGGGGGGCGCGCTCTTCGCCCCCGACGGCGGGAGTTTCCGCGTGCGGCTCTCGGCCACGGTGCCGGTGGAGGTCGCGGGCGGCGACGCCGTGGCGGAGTTCACGCTGGGGCACAACGAGTCGGCCACCTTCGTGGTGGACGTGGGCGACGCGCGGGGGCCCTCGCCGGGGACGTCGCACGAGTACGTGTCGCACGCGTTCAAGGAGACGGCGAACTTCTGGCGGCGCTGGATCGGGCGCTCCACCTACACCGGCCGCTGGCGCGACGAGGTGCACCGCTCGGCGCTGGTGCTCAAGCTGCTGGTGTGGCAGCCGCAGGGCTCGCTGGTGGCGGCGCCCACCTTCAGCCTCCCGGAGCGGATCGGCGGGGGGCGCAACTGGGACTACCGCTACACCTGGATCCGCGACGCGGCCTTCACCCTCTACGCGCTGATCCGCCTGGGGATGACCGAGGAGACGGCGGCGTTCATGCGCTGGATCGAGCGGCTCCCGCACCACTTCGACGACGACATCGGCCCGCTGCAGCCGCTCTACCGCATCGACGGCGGCGCGGACGTGCCCGAGGAGGAGCTGGCCGGCTGGGACGGGTACGCCGGCTCGCGGCCGGTGCGCGTCGGCAACGGGGCGGGGCGGCAGAGCCAGCTGGACGTCTACGGCGCGCTGATGGACTCGGTGTACCTGTACGACAAGTACGGCGAGCCGATCTCGTACGACTTCTGGATGCGCCTGTCCGGGCTGGTGGACTGGGTGTGCGAGAACTGGCGGCGCCCCGACCACGGGATCTGGGAGGTGCGCGCGGGGCTGCGCGAGTACCTCAACTCGCGCGTGCTCTGCTGGGTGGCGGTGGACCGCGCGGTGCGCCTGGCCATGAAGCGCAGCTTCCCCGCGCCGCTGGAGCGCTGGCTGGCGGCGCGCGACGCCATGTACCGCAGCGTCTTCGAGGAGTTCTGGGACCCGCGGAAGAAGGCGTTCGTGCAGCACCGCGGCTCGGACCAGCTGGACGCCTCGGCGCTCCTGATGCCGCTGCTGCGCTTCATCAGCCCCACCGATCCGCGCTGGACGTCGACGATGAAGGCGATCACGGCCGAGCTGGTGGAGGACTCGCTCGTGCGCCGCTACCGCATCGAGGGCGGCCACACCGACGGCTTCGCCGAGGAGGAGGGCACCTTCAGCATCTGCTCGTTCTGGTACGCCGAGTGCCTCTCGCGCGGGGGAGACCTGCAGCAGGCGCGCTTCGTGTTCGAGAAGGTGCTGGGCTACGCCAACCACCTGGGGCTCTTCGCGGAGCAGCTGGGCCCCAGCGGCGAGCACCTGGGCAACTTCCCGCAGGCCTTCACCCACCTGGCGCTGATCAGCGCCGCCTACGACATCGACCGCCGGCTCAGCAAGGCCGGCTGGCGGGCGTAACCGCAGGCGACAGGGGACAGGGGACAGCCGGCAGCTACTCCCAACCCGCACCGAGGCGGTCGAGCTCACCCTCTCCCGAAGTTGGGAGAGGGTTGCCGCTCTAAGGCGGCGGGTGAGGGCCCCCGCGGCCGCGCCGATGCCCGTCGTGCGCGACCGAGTTTCACCGCGGACTACGGCGCCGCCCTCCGCCGCGCCTCGATCCAGTCGCGGTTGAGGCGCATCCCCAGCATGGCCGGCGCGGGGCGCGCGTCGAGCGAGAAGGTCACCAGCGTCGAGAAGTACTCGCGGAACAGGTCGTCGCGCCAGAGCACGCGGAAGGTGTCGTGGTGCCAGTGCTCCAGGTCCGCGATCTCGCCTTTCCCCATCCGCAGCGTGAGCTTCTCCCCCTCGCGCGCCACCGCGATCTCGCCGTACAGGCTGTCGGCGTACACTCCCGCGTAGGCGTCCAGCGGCAGCGTGGGGCGGGTCCCGCGCACGCGCGCCGAGTCCTCGCGCGCGGCCGCCTCCCGCGCGCGGCGCTCGGCCTCGTGGGTGCGCGCCATCAGCTCGCCGCTGTAGTCGCGCGTGGGCAGCCCCAGGAGCGTGTCCAGGACGCGCGAGACGAGCTCGCCGTGCAGGACCGAGGCGCCCCAGGAGTTCAGCATCACCACCACGCCGATCCCGTCCTTCGGCAGGATGGCCATGTAGCTGGGCATCCCGTCGGAGTTGCCGCTGTGCCAGAGCAGCGGGCGGCCGCGGTAGTCCATCACGTTCCACCCCAGCCCGTAGCCGGCGTAGCCCTCCACCTGCCGCGACGCGCGCATCTCGGGCGTGGTGGGGATCACCGTCCACGGGTGGTGCATCTCCGCCATCGCCGCCGCGGAGATCACCCGCCGCCCGTCCAGCACGCCGTCCGCGAGCTGGAAGCGGAGCCAGCGCGCCATGTCGGCCGCCGTGGAGTACACCCCGCCCGCCGGGGAGATGGCCTGGTGGTTGCGCGCGCGGACCGGGCGCTGCACGCCGCCGATCGGTGCGTGCGGCGAAGCCACGTTCCCGGCGCGGTCGGGCTCCTCCTCCGCCGTGGTGCTCCCCATCCCCAGCGGCTGGAAGAGGCGCGTCCGCATCAGCTCCGCCCACGTCGTCCCCGCCGCGGCGGCCGTCACCTCGCCGGCGGCGGCGTAGAGGATGTTGTTGTAGACCTGGCGCGTGCGGAACGGCGCCTGCGGCCGCATCCAGCGCACCTGCCGCAGCGTCTCCCCGCGGTCGATGCCGGTGAAGCGGTAGGCGAAGTTGGCCGCCTCCAGCCCTGTGCGGTGCGAGAGGAGGTCGCGCAGCGTCACCTCGCGCGTGAGGTACGCGTCGGGGAACTCCATCCACGGCAGCCAGCGCCGCACGGGGTCGTCCCACGCGAGCTTCCCCTCGTCCACCAGCACCGCCGCGCCGGCCGCCGTGAAGCTCTTGGTGAGCGAGGCGATGTCGAACACCGTGTTCTCGTCCACCCGCCCCGGCTTCCCCAGCTCGCGCACGCCGTAGCCCCTGGCCACCAGCACCGAGTCGTGCCGGACGACGGCGAGCGCCATTCCCGGCACCTCCCACTCGGCCAGCGCCTTCGCGATGTACGCGTCCAGCTCCGGCGGCAGGGCGCCGGTCTGCGCGTGCGCGGCGCCCGGCGCGAGCAGCGCCGCCGCGACCAGGATCGCCGTGCGCGCGGAGAGGAAGGTCGGACGTGGGCTCATGGCATCCTCGAAGCGTGAGGGATAAGTGTCAATTTTTTGACACCTGTGGGCGAGCGAAATCCCGGTCTCCGGCCGGCGGACGGCTAACGGCGGCCGGAGAGGCGGGCGGCGGCGGCCTCGGCGGTCAGCCGGGTGCCGGCGTGGGGATCGGAGAGCAGGGGACGCAACTGCGCGAGGGCGTCGGGGCTGCCGGAGCGCTCCAGGTAGTGGACGACGCTGATGCGCACCTGCCAGGCGGGGTCGGCGATCACGGCCACCATGGCGTCGCGCGCGGCGGGGTCGCCCAGGTCGACCAGCGCGGCGGCGGCCATCGCGCGGACGCGCCAGACGGGGTCGCGGAGCAACGGGATCAGCGGCGCCGTGGCGCGCCGGTCGCCGGCGACGGCCAGCCCCCACGCGGCGTACGCGCGGACCTTCCAGTCGGCGTCGCCGAGCTTCTCGAGGAGCGGCTCCACCAGGCGGCCGCCGCGGACCTGCGTGAGCGCCCAGATCGCCCGCTCGCGCACCAGGTCGCCGGGCCCCCGCGACACGCGGTCCAGCTCCGCCTGCAGCGCGGCGATGGCGCGCGCGTCCGGCCCCGCCGCCGGGACCGCCGCCGCCCGCGCCGCCAGCCGCTCGTACGGCAGCGCCACCCGCTCGCTCTCCGGGTCCAGCAGCGAGTCCTGGTCCGTGATGACGAGTGGCTGGTCGGCGTCGGCGTGCTGGACGGCGGCGCTCGTCGTCTCCCGCCGCGCGGCCGGCGCTCTCCGCGCCGTCGGCGCCGCGGCGGTCGCGGCGGGGCCGGTCCACGGCTCGCGGGCGGGAGAGGGCGCCGGCTCCGCGCGGAAGGCGGCGAGGGGGAGGAGGAAGAGCGCGGCGCAGCAGGCCAGCGCGGCGCGGGCGCGGCGGGAGAGCGGGCCGCGGCGGCGCCGGGGGTCGAGCAGGGCGGTGAAGCGCGACTCCAGCTCCGACGGCCGCGCCATCGCCAGCGTCCCGGCCGCCGCCGCGCGCGCGGCGAGCGACGCCCGCGCCGCCTCCAGCAGCACCGTGGCGTAGCCGAGCGGCTCCACGCCGGCCGCCAGCACGCGGTCGTCGCAGGCGCGCTCGCGCTCCGCCGCCAGCCGCCGCGCGGCGATCCAGGCGAGCGGGTTGAACCAGTGCAGCGCGCACGCCGCCTGCGCCAGCAGGTCCGTCAGCACGTCGCGCCGCTCGACGTGCGCCAGCTCGTGGGCCAGCACGGCGCGCCGGTGCTCTTCCGGCCACGCCGCCGCGCCGGGAGGCAGCAGCACCGCCGGGCGGAAGATCCCCGCCACCGCCGGGGCCGCCACCTCGCCGCTCTCCAGCAGCCGCACGCCCCGCGGCAGCACGGCGGTCCACTCCGACACCGGCCGCGCGCGCGCCACCAGCCCCCGCGCCGCCAGCCGGCTCCGCAGCGCCCGCCCCGCGACCAGCAGGAACCCCGCGATCCAGGCGGCGACGACGACGGTCCCCGGATCGACGGGCGGGCGGGACGGCATCGGGCCATCCTCCCCGCCGAAGATCGCCGGATCGTCGGTCCGCCTCGCTCCGCCCGGCCGCACGGCATCGGCGACGGGACCCGCCGCGGCGCGCGGCCGCAGCCCGGCGAGCCGCTCCACGACGGCGGCGGGCGGGCGGTAGGCGGGCAGGACGAGCGAGAGGGCGGGGAGGAGGAGGAGCGACAGCAGCGCCGCAGCCCAGACGCCGTGCCGGACCGCGGCCGAGGCGCGCCGCAGCATCACCGCCGCGAGCCCCGCGGCGGCGACCACCAGCGACGCCCTGGCGGTGGCGCCGAGCAGGAAGGCGAGGGCGGGGCTCATGCGCTCTCCCTGCGCGCGTCTTCCACGATGCGCGCCAGCCGCTCCAGCTCGGCCCCGGTGAGGCCGTCGGCGCGCGAGCCCAGCAGCGCCGCCATCGCCCGCGCCGGCGAGCCCTCGAAGAAGGTCTTCAGCACGTGCGACAGCACCGACACCCCCGCGTCCTCGCGCGGCACCGCCGGGAGGTAGACGTAGCGAAGGCCGTCCTGCTCGTGCCGCACGTGCCCCTTCTCCTCCAGGATGCGCAGCAGCCCGCGCACGGTGGTGGAGGTCGGCGCGTCGTCCAGCTCGGCCGTCACCTCCGCGGCCGTCGCGCGGCCCAGGCGGTACAGCACGTCCAGGATCTGGCGCTCGCGCCGGCTCAGCGCGGCAGGGGCTTCGTGGCTCACGGAGAATCGTCGGGTGGAAGGCGGTCCGTCAAAAATTTGACATCTGTTAAGATATTAACACTTGGAACACCGCCGTCAAGTGTTCCGTTCATCAACGCGGGCTTCGTCGCGCAGCGCCGCCGTCGCGAGTGCGTGAACACACTCGCTGGAACTACGGAAAGCCTCGCAAACCGCCGCGAGGCTTCAACCGCGCAATCCATCTCGCTCCCGCGCCTGGTTGCGTCGCGCGAAGCTCCGAGTTCCCTCCCCTGAAGTTCGGGGGAGGGGCAGGCGCGCCAGGCGCCAGGGTGGGCTGTCACCCGGCGCGCGCCGGGGGCCCCTTCGTGCGTCTGGACGCTCGAGCGTCGGGGCGCATCACCGTTCAGAGCACCCGCATCACCTGCACCCTGGCGGGGAAGCACGATACCGCGAGCGAGTCGCGGCCCACCTCCTGGGGCAGGCCCAACTCGCTTCGGTTACCCAAGCGGCACCACTCGGCGCTGGCCGTGACACAGCTCAGCGAGCCCGCCGCGCCCGGTCCGTTGCAGGCGGCGGAGATCGCGAGGAGCCTCCGGTACTCCACGTCTCTCTGGCGAGTCGCCCGAAAGCAGGCGACCGCGGCACTCCCGGGTCCGACCTCCTGGATCAGGCCGCCCGACAACGACCTCTCGTTCGCGCAGTACCGCCGCACGGCGGCCACGCAGGCCGGCGTCTGGGCGTCGGCAGGGCCCCCGCACTCGGGATGGAGCTCCTGCAGCCGCCCGTAGGCCACTTCGCCGTACCAGGCGCGGAAGGCGCACGCGATGTGGATGTTCTCCACATCCCGCCGAATGGGAAAGCCGAAGCTGTTCCTCGAGTGGTTGGCCTCGCAGTAGCGGTGGGCCGCCGCCACGCAGTCGCCTCCCCGCATGTCCGCCCGGGCGTGGCAGCCCGGATGGTAGCGGTTGATGTTTTCGGCGATCGTCGCCTGCGCGCGGGCGACGGACGGGATGCTCGCTCCGGCCAGTACCAGCAGTCCGATCAGCAAGCCTCGCATGTTCGCCTCCGTTTCTGACCCTGGGGGCGGCCGAACGGCCGCGGGTGGCGCGCCATCCGTGGCCGGCGACGCGGGAGGGGCAGGAGAGCAGAGTAATCCACGGCCTCTGCCATGTCCAGCGGAAACCGGTAAGCCGACCAGCGCGCCCCGTGTTTACCTCATGCTCTCCCGGCCACCCGGCCAGCCAAAGCCCTCGCTTCCTTGGCCCGGTCCGTCTCCGGGGGGCCGCCGGTCCGTGCCAAGGTCCCTTCCCTGAAATTCGGGGGAGGGACAGGCGCGCCAGGCGCCAGGGTGGGGGCTGCCCGCGGCGGCGCCGGGGCCGCGCGAACGTGACGATGCCCGCCGCGGCACGTTTGTTCCGTAGGCACGGGCGATTGCCTTGTGTCCGTCCCCGCTCCGCCCTTCTCGACCCTCCGACGGAGACCGACGAGTGGAAGCGACCCCGAGCCGTTCGACCCTGCGCGTCGCCGGCCTTGTGCTCGCCCTGGCGGCCGCCCTCGCGCCCGGCGCCGCGGCGCAGGAGACGCGCACCGTGGTGGCGGGGCGGCAGTACGAGGCCGGTGGGCTGCGCACCTTCTTCCTGGGCGAGAACTACCGCGACCTGTGGACCACGCCCGTGCGCGTCGAGGTGCTGAACCCCGACACCTTCGCCGGGGGGCTCACCGTCGAGCGCGAGGGCGGCGGGCTCTCCACCGAGTCGGTGCGGATGAAGGGGCGCAACGGGCGCGAGTACGTCTTCCGCTCGGTCCAGAAGGACGTCACCCCCTCCATGCGCCCCGAGCTGCGCGGCACCATCCCGCACCGCGTGGCGCAGGACCTGGTGAGCGCCAAGAACCCGGCCGCCGCGCTGGTGGTGCCGCCGCTGCTGGACGCGGTGGGCGTGCTGCACGCGACGCCGCGGCTGTACGTGATGCCCGACCACCCGTTCCTGGGCACGGAGTTCCGCCAGTTCGCCGGGAGGCTGGGGCAGGTCGAGGAGCGCCCGATCGACGGCTTCGCGGGCGCGGAAGACGTGGAGGGATCGGGCGAGAGCTGGAACGAGGACTTCCGCGAGAAGCTGGCGGAGGACCCCGAGCACCGCGTCGACGCCGAGGCGTTCCTCACCGCGCGGCTGATGGACGTCTTCTTCGGCGACTGGGACCGGCACTGGGACCAGTGGCGCTGGGCGCGCTTCGACCGCGGCGGGCTCAAGTACTGGCGGGCGATCCCCCGCGACCGCGACAACGCCTTCAACAGCAGCGGGGGGCTGATCCCCGGGATCGCGCGCTCGTTCACCCCGATCATCGTGCGCTTCGGGCCGCGCTACGACCAGGTCTTCCGCTACCACCGCCACCCCAGCGAGCTGGACCGCCGCCTCCTCTCCGGCCTCTCGCGCGAGAAGTGGGACTCCACCGCCGCGTTCCTGCGCGCCCGGCTCACCGACGAGGTGATCGACGCCGCCGTGCGCCGGCTCCCGCCCGAGTACCACGCGGTGGAGGGCGCCGCGCTCGCCGCCGCGCTCAAGAGCCGCCGCGACCAGCTCCCGCAGGCCGCCGCCGAGCTGTACGCCCTGCAGGCCCGCGAGGTGGACCTGCACAGCACCGACGAGCCCGAGCGCGCCGAGATCACCCGCCTGGAGGACGGCAGCGTCGACGTCGTCGTGCACACGGAGAAGGACCGCCCGGGCGAGCCGTACTACCGCCGCCGCTTCGTGCCGGCGGAGACGCGCGAGGTGCGCGTCTTCCTGCACGGCGGCGACGACCGGGCGCTGGTGCGCGGAGCCTCGCGCGAGAAGGGCGTGCTGGTGCGCGTGATCGGCGGCGGCGGCGACGACGAGCTGCGCGACGAGTCGGCGGCGGCCGGCGGGCGGCGCACGGTGTTCCACGACGACCGTGGCGACAACCGCTTCGAGCCGGGGCGCGAGGCGAAGGTCGACACCCGCGAGTGGAGCCCGCCCGAGCCCGACTCGCTGATCGGCAACCCGCCGCCCCCGCGCGACTGGGGGAGCGGCGGCTCGCTCTTCACCCCGTGGGCCGGCTGGCAGCTGCACACGGGGCTGGTGCTGGGCGTGGGCCCCACCTGGACGCGCTACGGCTTCCGGCGCACCCCGTACGCCAGCATGGTCGCCCTGCGCGCGCTCTGGGCCCCGCAGGAGGGCGGCTACGGCGCCGAGCTGCTGGCCGACTTCCGCCACACCAACCGCCCCTCGCGGGTGGCGGTGAACGCGCGCGCCTCGACGTTCGAGAACGTGCGCTTCCACGGCTTCGGCAACGAGAGCCCCGAGGACCCCGACCGCGACGCCTTCCTGATCGACCAGACGCAGGTGCGGGCGCAGGTGGCGTACTTCTTCCGCGACACCGAGCGGCTGGACCTGTACGCCGGCCCCGTGGCGAAGTGGACCGACCCCGAGGAGCTGGGCGCGCTGCACCCGCTCTCGCCGCTGCCGGAGGGGGGCGAGAGCTTCTGGCAGGCGGGCGCCGAGGCGGGCGCGGCGGTGGACCTGCGCGACAGCGACGTCTACCCGCGCCGGGGTGCCTTCCTGGGCGCGGTGGCGAACGGCTTCACCAGCGACTTCGGCGAGTTCGGCCGGCTGAGCGCCGACGCGCGCGGGTACGCGCCGCTGGGGCCGGTGGTGCTGGCGCTGCGCGCGGCAGGCGTGCAGGCGCTGGGCGACTTCCCCTTCCAGGAGTCGGCGTTCGTGGGCGGGCCGGGGACGCTGCGCGGCTTCCCCTACCAGCGCTTCC
This sequence comes from Longimicrobium sp., assembly GCA_036389795.1. NCBI lineage: Bacteria > Pseudomonadati > Gemmatimonadota > Longimicrobiia > Longimicrobiales > Longimicrobiaceae > Longimicrobium > Longimicrobium sp. The sequence continues at coordinate 27,095 of DASVWD010000239.1, read as the reverse complement.
GCGGCGACGCGGCGCTCTTCGGGCAGGCCGAGCTGCGGGCGCGGCTGGCGCGGGTGAACCTGCTGGTCCTGCGCCCGCTGGTGGGCGTCTTCGCCCTGGCCGACGCGGGCCGCGTCTACGTGGACGGCGACTCGCCCGGCGACTGGCACACCGCGCTCGGCGGCGGCCTCTCCTTCGAGGCGCTCGGCCGCTCCGCGACGGTCGCCTACGCGAAGGGCGAGAAGGGCACCCTGTACCTGACGCTCGGGATGCCGTTCTGATCCCGGGACCGGAAAAAGACTTTCAGCACGCAGAGTCAGCAGAGTCAGCGGAGGGGTTCTCCGCTCACTCTGCTGACTCTGCGTGAGGCCTGAAGTTCCCCGGATCTAGGCGACCACGCCGCCGTCGGGCGCGCTCGCGATCACCTCCAGGATCGCCTGCAGCCCCCTGCGCAGCTCCGCGAGCTCGATGGTGAGCGGCGGCATCAGCACCAGCCCCGGGAGGTTGGGGTTCGGCCCGACGATGACGCCGCGCAGGCGCAGCCGGCGGGCCAGCTCCACCCGGACCGGCGGACTGCGGCCGTCCTCGCGCACGCCGATGCCGAAGCCCATCCCCATCCCGGCGACCGCCGTCACCCCCGGGAACCGCCGGATCTCCTCCAGCTGGTCCTCCACCTGGGCCCGTAGCCGCCGCGCCCTCTCCACCAGGTCGCGCGACGAGATGACCTCGAGCGTGGCGAGCGCGCCCGCGCAGGCGGGAGGCGTCCACGCGAAGGTGGAGAAGAACCCCGGCGCCTCGGCGAAGCGGGCGAATTCGGGGGCGACCGCCACGGCCGCGATCGGGAACACGCCCGCCGAGAGCGACTTCCCCAGGAGCAGGACGTCCGCCTGCTCGCCGAAGTGGTGCATCCCGCACCACACCCCGCAGCGCGCCGGCGCCTCCGTGATCTCGTCCGCGATGAAGAGCAGGCCGTGCTCCCGGCAGAGCGCCCGCAGCCCCCGCATCCGCGCCGGGTCGAGCGCGACGAAGCCCGCGTTCGCCCGCAGCGGCTCCAGGATCAGGCAGCCGAGGCCGGGGCCGGCGCGAATTTCCCGCTCCACCCGGTCCAGGTCGATCTCCCCGCCCGGCCCGACCGGGATCTCGACGTTCGGGAAGCCGCCGCGCTCCTCCTCCGTCACCCACCCCCGCACGCCGCACGCGGCCCGGGCGGCCAGCGTGCTCCCGTGGTACGCGCCGCCCAGGTACAGCGCTCCGGGCCGCCCCGTGGCCCTGCGGGCGATGCGCAGCGCCATGTCGACGGCCTCGGAGCCGCTGAGCGCGGGGAAGACCGCGTACCCCTCGTGCCCCAGCCCGGCGCGCAGCTCGGCGGCCAGCCGGTCGCCCAGGTCGCCGGCCCAGTGCCGGGCCGCGAAGCTGTTCTCCGCCAGGGAGCGGGCCACCGCCTGCACCACCTCGGGCGGGTTCCACCCCAGCGGCGCCACCCCCCACTCGCACAGCAGGTCGAGGTACGTGTTGCCCGCGGCGTCAAAGAGCAGCACGCCGCTCCCGTGCGTGAACCGCGGAGGGCCGTCCACCGTCACGCGCCCGCCGCGGCCAGCGCGGGACGGGCGGGGACGCCGGCGGCGGAGGGAGCCTCCGCCGCGGGCGCGCCCTCTTCCTTGAAGCACCCGGCGCACCCCGGCACCCGCGACCGCCCCCCGTCCACGACGGCCTGGCGGAGCGCCCGGGCCCGCCCGAGCAGCGTCTCCACGGGCTCCTCCAGCAGCGAGCCCAGCGCGCTCCCGCCCGAGAGGAGGCAGGTGTGCGCGCCCCCGGAGGTGTCCACGGCCAGTGTGTGGCCGAGCCAGAAACAGGGGCCGCGCGGCAGCCGCCGGAGCCCCACCAGCGGCCCGCCGTCGGTGTGCACCGGCTTCACCACGGTGTGGACGTCCGCCGCGCGCGCCAGCTCCAGGAAGCGCGGGTCGTACTCTTCCGGCGGGACGCCGAGGTCGAGCTGGTAGATGCCGACCTCCGGCCCCGCGCCGCGCGGGCGGGCCGCCAGGAGGGCCTCCGCGCCGGCCAGCGCGCGCCGCCAGGCGCCCTCCCCGCGGTTGCGCTCGAAGCTGGCGCGGTTCCCCCCGTCCAGCGAGACGTAGACGCGCTGCGCGGGGTGGGCGGCCAGCAGGCGCTCCGCGCGCTCCGGCGTCACCAGGGTGCCGTTGGTGTGCCACTCCACCGGCCACTCCGGCGCCGCCTCGGCCAGGTGGCGCAGCATCTCCGGCAGGGCCCGGTTCGCCAGCGGCTCGCCCCGCCAGTTGAGGTGGAAGCGCTGCACCCGGAGCCCGCTCCCGGCCAGCCGGCCCACCACCCGCCGGAAGGTGTCGAGCGCCATGACCGCGGCCGCCTGCATCGAGGCCGTGTAGCAATGGGCGCACGACAGGTTGCACACGGCCGCCGCGTCGACCCACACCCACACGCGCGCCTCCGGCGACGCGCGCGCGACCGGCAGGGACGTCTCCACGCTCAGAGGGAGGTCTGCGCGATCGCCGCGGCGATGGCCGCCGAGTCCCGCACCGCCCGGGCGATCACGGCCTCCGCCACCACCAGCTGGGCCAGCCTGGGGTCGCCCAGCTTGGAGATGCGCCGGTACAGGTCGGCGAGCTCGCGGTGCGTCTCCTCGGTCAGGTGGACGGAACGGCCGGCGGCTGGGTTCTTCATGGGTCACCTCCGCTGCGCGGTTCGGGTGCCGGCACGTGCCGGACGCCGCTTTCCCGGCCTACTCGACTTCGTCGGGAAGGAACGACGTCAGCGTGCCGGGCGGGGATGCCTCCACCGCGAACTCGACCGATCCGTCGTGGAGGCGGGATGCCAACTCTGGGTGTCGCGCGATCACGGCGCCGCGGATGCGCTCCAGCAGCGCGCGGGTGTGCTCGGGCCGGGCTTCCGGGGGATGGCGCAGCTCCACCAGGAGCCGGACGTGCGTGCGCCCGGCGCCGTTCGACGACTCGAGCCGGAACTTCAGGTGCCCCAGCGCCGAGTGGTCCCGCACGGGCACGTGCCGGAACATCTCGCTCGACGCAACTTCCGGGAAGTCGTCGAGCGCGTCGTAGACGTCGGCCGCGGTCAGCAGCACCACCGCCCCCGCCTCCTCCTCGGCCACCACGCTGCGCACGAGCCTGCCCTTGATGCTGAAGCCGAAGTCGTCCACGGGGCAGCCGGGGTGCAACTCGACCAGGTCCCCGGTCCAGTAGCGGACCAGCGGCTGCTTCTGCACGAACGGGACGAGCGAGGTGAGGAGAAGCGCGCCGACTCCCCGGCGGATCGGCTGGCGCGCGCGAAGATCGACGGCTTCGGGGACGACGAAGCAATCGAAGTGCCACCTCGAGCAGGCGGGGCAGGGGCTCGCGCCGCCGAAGATCTCGGTCATCCCGTAGCGGTCGTGCACCGGCACGCCCCACGTCGTCTCGTAGAGGCGGCGCAGGCGAGCGGTCAGGAGGTCGCCGCACGAGACCAGCGAGCGCACCGCGCTCCGGGACCAGTCGAACCCCCGCTCCGCCAGCAGCAGCGTCAGGATCCGCAGCTGCGACTCCAGGCCGGCCACCACCGCCGGGCGCGGCTCCGTGCCGCACAGGAGCCAGGGCGCCGCGGCGAGGGTCTCGGCCCGCTCGATCCAGGCGGGGTCGGTCAGGTCCACGCTCAGGCTGGGCCCCGGGTACGGGACCGGCAGCGGCGGCCCGTTGCAGCCCAGCACCAGGTTGACGCAGATCGGCTGCTGCGCCCCGGGGGCGCGGTCGAGGACCTGGCTGAAGAAGCCGTGGATGAACTCGACCTCGGCCGAGCTGCGATGCATCTCCAGGCGCTTGCCGGTGGTGCCGCTGGTCTTCTGCACCAGGGCCGTATCGAGGTCCTCGGCCCGGTACGCCTCCGGGTAGTCGAAGAGCGCCTGCTTCTCGGTGATGGGAAGCGCCGCGAGATCCTCCAGCCGCCTCACGCCGCCGGCCTCGGCCAGCAGCCGCCGGTACGCGGGCACCCGCGTGCGCGCGTGCTCGATGCTCTGCTGCAGGAGGCGCTCGCGGAACAGGCGCGGGAGCTGCGCCCCGTCCGCTTCCAGCTCGTGAGCAAGAGGACCCATTCAGGGCGGGTGGAGGAGGGTCCGCGACACGGGTGTCGCCCCGCAGGACGAGGCGATAAGAAGGGCCAGCGCTGGCCCGAGGGGCGCGCAGCTTTCATGCCGTGTGGACACTCCGGCGCCGTCCTCCCGTCTCCTTTTCCCGACGATATCGCCCCTCGCCCGCTGCGCGCGGGGAGGGGCGATTCGCGTCGTCGGTGGCGCCGCGTCTACGCGAGCTGGACCTGGTGGCGCTCCATGATGTCGAAGAGGCTCGCCATGTCGAACTCCAGCTCGTAGCGGCGCGAGATCTCCAGCACCTTCTCGATCTCGATCACGCCCGACGCGGGGACGATCCCCGACACCTCCTCGTAGTACGCCTCCAGCCCGCCCGGCGCGATCATCTCCAGGAAGCGCGCGGGGCGGGCGCCCTCGTTCCAGAAGGTGTGGAAGACGCCCGCGGGCTTGACCAGGGTGGCGCCGGGGCCGACGCGCGTGACCCGCTTCCCCACCTGCACGCTGAGGGTGCCTTCGAGCACGTACGTGGTCTCCGCCTCGCGCTCGTGGCGGTGCAGCGGCATGGCGATGCGGCCCGGCGGCAGCGTGTGCTCGATCACGGTGAGCAGCCCGCGCGTCTCCTCGCCGCGCACGCGCACCACCCCCGTGAAGGTGCGGATCGCGATCGTCCTCCCCGCCGTCTCCGCCTCGCCCATTCGCCTCTCTCGTGCTGGAGATCGTTCTCGCCCGCCCGCGCCGCGTCCACGCAAGGAGCGTGACGCGCACCGATCAGCGGACCCGCGATCGAAGTGAAGCCTCGCCCGACCGATCCCGCGCGTCGCGAGGATGCTCAGGCGAGGCTTCCCGGTTCCAGCGGGTGGCCTCGGCCGCTCGCGACGCCCGGCCGGCACGCGATCCCGCGACGACACGCGGCGACTCCGATCGCGGCCGGGGCATCGGAGGCGCCTCAGAACCCCACCGCCACCCCCCACGGCCGCTGCCCCACGCGCACCGTCGCCACCACGCGGCTGGTCGCCGCGTCGATCACCGAGACGTCGTTGGAGATGCCGTTGGCGGTGTAGACGCGCCGCCCGTCGCGGCTGACGGCGATCCCCCACGGCCGCCGCCCCACGCGGACGCGGCCCACGACCCTGAGCGTCCGCGCGTCGACCACGACGACCGTGCCGGTCGCCCCGTTGGCCACGTACACGCGCCGCCCGTCGGGCGAGACCGCCACGCCCACCGGCTTCCCCTCGCCGCGCTCCATCTCCACACTGGCCACCACCTGGTGCCGGCGCGCGTCGATCACGGTGAGCGTGCCGCTGATCTCGTTCGTCACGTACGCGCGCGCGCCGTCGGGCGAGAACGCGGCCGCGCGCGGGCGGGCGTCCGCGAGCAGGTTGCCGACCACGCGGTTGGCGCGCGTGTCGATCACCGACACGGTGTTGCTGGTCTCCGCCGTCACGTAGACCCAGCGCCCGTCGGGGCTCACCGCCACCCCCTCCGGCTCGATCCCCACCACCAGCGTCGCCAGGACGTGGCCGGTGCGCAGGTCCGTGGCGCTCGCCGTCCCCGCGTCCTCGTTCGACGCGTAGAGGCGCTGCCCGTCCGGCGTCACCCCGAACTGCTCCGGGTCCGTCCCCCCCTGGTAGCGGGCGACGACACGGCGCGTGGCGACGTCGATCACCGCGATGGCGTCACGGCCCCCGGCGCGGTTCGGGTGCTCGTCCGAGAGCGCCACGTACACGCGCCTCCCGTCGGGGCTCACCTGGATCCCGCGCGGCCTGACCCCCACCGGGATCGTCGCCACCACCCGGTTCGTCGCCGTGTTCACGACGCTGATGTCCCGCGACCCCTCGTTGCTGACGAACAGCAGCGGCGCCCGCCCCTGCGCCGATGCGAAGAGCGGGGAAAAGGCGATGAGGACGGAAACGAGAACGAGTCGGGAGATTCGCACCGGGCGCTGCTCTGGGTCAGTCGAAGCCTCGCGCGCACCGAGTTCGAATTGCATCGGCTGTCCGGCGAGGCTTTCTGTAGTCGTAGCCGCGGATTCATCCGCCTGCGGACGCCATGCGGCACGCCGTCTCCGCCCGGGTCGTCCCCAGCCGGTCCAGCAGCTCGCGCGAGCCTTCCTCGCTCCCCGGCGCGGCGGCGGGCACCTCGACGACGTCGCCGGAGGGGGAGACGACGTAGAGCGGCTGGCGGAGCTGGTGGTCCCAGGAGCGGAAGGAGAGCGGGCGGCCCTTGTGCCCGTCGAACTGCGTGGAGGGACGTTCGAGATAGGAAACCAGCGCCGAAGCCTCCGCCGTGCGCGCGCGGAGGGTGGACTCCCAGAGCACCTTCACCCCAAACCACCCCACCCATCCCTGAGAGCCCACCACCTCCAGCGAGTCGCCCCAGCGCGCGCGGAACCGGTCGCGCAGCTGCCCCGCGCCGAACCTCTCCAGCGAGTCGTGCCAGGCCGCCGCCCGGCCGCCCTCCACCCCGGCCGCGCGCGCCGCGTCGGCGAGCATGGCCTCGCTGGGGGCGACGTGAAACGCGAACCGGTTGCACGCGTCGCCGCGGAGCGCGTCGGAAGTGCACGCGACGTTCAGGTACAACACCGAGCGGCGTTGCGCAACCTCTGCAACCTTTCGACACTGCTCCTCGCCGAACCCGCCCACCAGCGCGTGCACCCGCCTCTCCGCGACGAGCCGCTCCGGATCGTCATCGTGGAACCACTCGACGGCGCGCCCGAACATCGCCGCCGCGTGCTGCGCCTCCTCCACGCCGAGGCGCACCCCGTACACGGTCCGCATCACCTCCGTATCCCGCGGCGCCCCTTGTTTGTAGACGAAGCCGATCCGCAGCGTGTCCGTCGGAGTCCGTGCCGGCGGCGCCGCGGGCTCCCCGGCGGCGCGCGGCTCCTCCCTCGCCTCCGAGCACCCGGCGAGAGCGGTCCCGACGCAGACGAGCGCGCAGACGAGCCGGATCATCCCGTGTTTGCCGGTCCTTGTACCGCCAGAGGGTAGTAGCAACCTCGAACCCAAACGGCTGTCATCCTGAGAGACTCTTGAGAATCCGACTCGAATCGGACATAATGCTCGAACATGAGCCGAAAAGCCTATCCGAGCGATCTGTCCGAAGCGCAGTGAGAGCTCCTGCGTCCTCAGATCGAGAAGCCGGCCAGTCACGGCGGGACACACCGGAAGTACCCGCTCGTGGAGATCGTGAACGCGTTGCTCTACATCCTGAAGTCAGGCTGCCAGTGGGAGATGCTCCCCCACGACTTCCCCCCGTGGGCGGACGTGTATGACCACTACCGCCGATGGAAGCGCGACGGCACGCTCGAGCGGCTTCACGATTTCCTGCGAAGAGAGGTTCGTGTAGCCGAAGGGCGCGAGCCGACGCCGAGCGCGGGGGTCCTGGACAGCCAGTCAGCCCAGACCACCGAAAAAGGGGGCCGCGTGGATACGACGCGGGCAAGAAAGTCAAAGGACGCAAGCGGCACATCGTAGTCGATACGCTCGGTCTGCTGTGGGCGGCTGCCGTGCATCCGGCGGACGTTCAGGATGCTGCAGGTGCCGCACTGGTATTGCCGAAGCTGAAGGGGGTGTGCCCCCGGCTCGAAACGATCTTCGCGGACCAGATTTACCGCGGAACGCCCTCCGTGCTCGCGTACGGCTTCGGCTGGAAGCTGCAGATCGTCGAACGACCAGCGGGGCAAAAGGGCTTCTCCGTGTTGCCCATGCGGTGGGTCGTCGAGAGGACATTCGCCTGGTTCGGCAAACACCGTCGCCTGAGCAAGGACTACGAGGAGTCGCCGGAGAGCACCCTGACGTGGATGTATCTCGCGATGATCCGCCTGATGGTACGCCGACTTCGGCCATTTTGACGTTTCTCAAAAGTCTCTGAGGAGCCGCCGCGCGAGACCGTCATCGTGCCCGAATGCCGGGCGGCGACGAAGGATCTGCGGGTCGGATTCGAGCGTGAGCCCGACTGACGCGCGAATCCCCACCCGCAGATCCTTCGGGCGCACGGGCTCCCGTGCAGGCGCAACTTCGGTGCGTGCGCCCTCAGGATGACAACGGTGGGCTATGGTTCGGAATTCCGAGACTTCAGACGTCCCGGATCATTCACCCACGATTCTTCCCGCCGCCGGCGGTGACCTGCGCGTGGTTGAGCGCCGAGACCAGCGTCACCCCGCCGATCACGTTCCCCAGCAGCGTCGGCGCCACGAAGCGCGCCAGACTGTCGCCGAAGCCGAGCGCGCCGGTCACCACCAGGTAGAAGACCTCCGCCGCGCCCGCGATGATGTGCGAGAACTCGCCGACGCCCACCAGCCACGTCATCGCCACGATCACCAGCACGTGCGCCGCCTCCGACGCCGGGAGCATCCACACCAGCAGCGCGATCAGCCACCCCGCGAACACCCCCTTGAGCACCGTGAGCCAGAAGCCGTGCTCCACCGCCTTGCGCCCGATCTCGTCGAAGGCGTGGCGCACCTCGGGCGTGAACAGCTCCGTGCGCCCGATCACCCAGGCGAAGAGGAACGCGCCCGCCAGGTTCGCCAGCAGGACCACCGCCCACAGCCGCGCCACGTTCAGGAACATGTCGCGCGTGCGGCGCGCCAGCAGCGGCACCACGGCGGTGAGCGTGTTCTCGGTGAAGAGCTGCTGGCTCCCCAGGATCACGATCAGGAAGCCGAAGCTGTAGCCCAGCTTGCTCACCAGCGGCCGCCAGGGCGCGTCGGGGAGGTGCGCGCGCAGGATCCCCTCGGCCGCCAGCGAGAACCCCATCGCCAGCCCCGCTGCCAGCCCCGACCACGCCAGCGCCGCGGTGGAGCGCTTGAGCTCCTCCTCGCCCTCGCGCCGGATCACCTCGTGGGTGGTGTCGGCGTCGAGCGACTGCTCCTCGTCGGCCTTCTTCCGTTCGCGCTCGCTCAGGTCGGGCGCGCCCTCGGGCCGCTCCTCTTCCGCATCCCGCTCCGGTTCGCTCACGGACGCCGCCCAGGTGAGGGTGCTTTGTACTTTCGCACTTTCGCACTCACGCACTTTCGCACTGCCGTTTTGGGCATGTCCCTCCGCTGCGCTCCGGGCCGGGCTGCGCGCGCCGTAGGGCACGATACGACCGTGCCCAACGGCGCCGGGCCCGCGCCGGCCGAAACCCCCCGGCCGCCACGGTCCCGGCCCTGTCGGGCGCGCATCCCTCATGCAACTTCCGCGGTTCCGTAGGGGCGAGCCTGCGAGTCCGAGCACAGGAGGCATCGGCGCAAGAGGCCGCCTGCCGCGCATGTACTGCCATCCGCCGGTCGAGGCATGCCTCGCCCCTACGAGGGTCCCGCTCCCACGCGCCAAAGCCCCGTCGAGTCCCCTCTCCCGAAGTTGGGAGAGGGTGGCGGCTCTAAGGCCGCCGGGTGAGGGCCCGCGCCGGCGCCCGCAGCCCTGGCACGGTCAGCCGGGGGCGGCGCGCAAGACGGGGACCAGCCTCCGGGGCAGGGAGCAGAACCCAGGCGCCAGGCCGTGCGGGGGTGTCCGTTACGGTAAGTGAACGGAAGGCGCATGCTGGAACAGTTAGTGCACGAAAACCAAAACCAGCGTAGGTGTAACGAGGGGCGGTCCAGAACCTGCATTCGCCGGCCGCCGCAGCAGGGCGAAGTCCGGTCGCAGCGCGGTCGAGGTCTCAACCCCAGCTTGAGGCTGTCGCAGACGTGTTTTCGCCTTCGTCCACAAGTGTCCGTTCCGGCGTCCGCCGGCTCCCGCTCGCGCTCTGCGCCTGCGCCGTCCTCCTCGCCGCGTGCAAGGAGGGGAACGAGCCCGAAGACCAGCCGAGCACCGTCCCCGGCCCCTCCGCCACGCCGCCCACCGAAGTGCGGGGCGCCGCCACGCCCGACGACGGGCAGTGGCTGATGGCGTCGAAGGACTACGCCAACACGCGCTTCAGCGGGCTCGCCCAGATCACCGCGCAGAACGTCGCCAGCCTCAAGCTGGCGTGGACCTTCACCACCGGGAACACGCGCGGCCACGAGGGCGCCCCCCTCGTGGTCGGCAACACCATGTACGTGGTGACGCCGTTCCCCAACTTCCTCTACGCGCTGGACCTCACCCGCCAGGGCGAGGTGAAGTGGAGCTACCGCCCGCCCTTCGAGCGCTCGGCGCCGGGGGTGGCCTGCTGCGACCTGGTCAACCGCGGCGCCGCCTACGCCGACGGGCGCCTCTTCTACGTCACCCTCGACAACCAGGCCGTCGCCGTCGACGCCGCCACCGGCCGCGAGGTGTGGCGCGTGAAGCTGGGCGACATCAACAGGGGCGAGACGATGACCATGGCCCCCCTGGTGGTGAAGGGGAAGGTCATCGTCGGCAACGCCGGCGGCGAGATGGGGGTGCGCGGGTGGGTCCAGGCGCTCGACGCCGGCACCGGGCGCACCGTCTGGAAGGCGTACAACACGGGCCCCGACCCCGACGTGCTGATCGGCCCCGGCTTCCGGCCCTTCTACGCCAGCGACCGGGGGAACAACCTGGGCGTGACCACCTGGCCGCCCGACATGTGGAAGACCGGGGGCGCCACCGTGTGGGGGTGGGTGTCGTACGACCCGCGGCTGGACCTGATCTACTACGGCACCGGCAACCCCGGCCCCTGGAACCCCGCCCAGCGCCCCGGCGACAACAAGTGGTCGGCCGGCATCTTCGCGCGCGACCCCGACGACGGGCAGGCGCGCTGGTTCTACCAGTGGGCCCCGCACGACCTGTTCGACTACGACGGGATCAACGAGAACATCCTGGTCGACCTCCCCATCGGCGGGCGCACCGTGCAGGCGCTGCTGCGCGCCGAGCGCAACGGCTACGTGTACGTGATGGACCGCGGCACCGGCCAGGTGCTCTCCGCCGACCCCTACGTCTACATCACCTCCACGAAGGGCGTGGACCTCAAGAGCGGCCGGCTCCAGTACGCCAGCGAGAAGGAGCCGCGCATCGGCGAGGTGACGCGCGAGATCTGCCCCGCCGCGCCGGGGGCCAAGGACTGGCAGCCCGCCGCCTGGAGCCCGCGCACGCGCCTCCTCTACATGCCGCACCAGAACCTGTGCATGGACTGGGAGTCGGTGGAGGCCAACTACATCGCGGGCACGCCGTTCGTGGGCGCCAACGTGCGCTTCTACGGCGGCCCCGGCGGCCACCGCGGCGAGTTCACCGCGTGGGACCCGGTGGGGCGCCGCGCCGTGTGGAAGCTCCGCGAGCGCTTCCCCGTGTGGAGCGGCGCGCTGGCGACCGCGGGCGACGTGGTGTTCTACGGCACGATGGACCGCTGGTTCAAGGCGGTGGACGCGCGCACCGGCAGGCTGCTCTGGCAGTTCCGCACCGGCTCGGGGATCATCGGCCAGCCGATCACCTTCCGCGGCCCCGACGGCAAGCAGTACGTGGCGATCTTCGACGGCGTGGGCGGCTGGTCGGGCGCCGTCGTCTCGGGCGACCTCTCGCCGCAGGACCCCACCGCGGGCGGCGGCTTCGTGGGCGCCATGCAGGACCTGCCGCAGTATACGAGCAAGGGCGGGACGCTGTACGTGTTCTCGCTGCCGTGAGGAGTGCGAAAGTGCGAGAGTGCGAGAGTGCGAAAGTGAACGGCGCCTGCGGGCGCGGGACCTCGCTCATGCGGGGGTCCCATCGCACTTTCGCACTTTCGCACTTTCGCACCTGGCTCCGCGGCCCGCGCGTGGCGCTGATCGCCGTCCTCGCGACGACGCTCTCCGCGTGCTCCGAGGGCAGGACCCTCCGCGTCTGCGCCGACCCCAACAACCTCCCGTTCTCCAACGCGGCGGGCGAGGGGTTCGAGAACCGCATCGCCGAGCTGGTGGCGCGCGACCTGGGGGCGAAGGTGCGCTACACCTGGTGGGCCCAGCGCCGCGGCTTCGTCCGCAACACGCTGCGCGCCGGCGCCTGCGACCTGGTGGCCGGCGTCCCCAGCAGCTACGAGCTGGTGCAGACCACCCGGCCCTACTACCGCTCCACCTACGTCTTCGCCTACCGCGGCGGCCGCGGGCTCCACCTCCGCTCGTTCGACGACCCGGCGCTGCGCACGCTGAAGATCGGCGTCCCCCTCCTGGGCGACGACTACGCGAACGCGCCGCCCGCGCACGCGCTGGCCCGGCGGGGGATCGTGGGCAACCTGCGCGGCTACAGCGTCTACGGCGACTACCGCGAGCCCAACCCGCCGGCGCGCATCATGGACGCGCTGGCGGCCGGCGAGATCGACGTCGCCGTGGTCTGGGGGCCGCTGGCCGGGTGGTGGGCGCGCGAGCACCGCGTCCCGCTGGAGATCGTCCCCGTGGAGCCGCAGGTCGACCTGCCGTTCTTCCCCATGGTCTACGACATCTCCATGGGCGTGCGCCGCGGCGACGCCACCCTGCGCGCGGAGGTCGACGAGGTGCTGCGCCGCCGCCGCGCCGAGATCGACGCGATCCTGGACCGCTACGGCGTGCCGCGCGTGGAGACGCCCCGGGTCGCGTCGGCACCATGACGAGGAAAGAGATCCGGATGCGCTGCTTCGCCCCGACGGTGCTGGCCCTGGCGGCCCTGCTCGCCGCCTGCGAGCGCGAGGACCGCGACTTCCGCGAGGTGCCGCCGGGCTCCGCGGCCGGGGGGATCGTGCGCACCAGCGGGCTGCAGGCGGGCCCGCCCACGCCCGAGGCCACCGCCACCGTCTACGAGGAGAACGCCTGGGCGGTCTCCGAGGGGAAGCGCCTCTTCTCGTGGTTCAACTGCGCCGGCTGCCACTCGCCGGGGGGCGGGGGGAGCATGGGCCCGCCGCTCATCGACGACCAGTGGATCTACGGGAGCGAGCCCGAGAACATCTTCCAGACGATCCAGCAGGGGCGCCCCAACGGGATGCCCTCCTTCAAGGGCCGCATCGGCACCGCCGACACCTGGAAACTGGTGGCGTACGTGCGCTCGCTCTCCGAGCTGACGCCCTTCGACACCTGGTCCGGCCGCGGCGACCAGCTGGAGGACGCCAACCCCGACCCGGAGCGCCGCGTCACCGTCAAGCCGCCCACGCAGGCGCCGCCGCCGTGAGGTCCGCCGTGCGCCGCGTCCTTCCCCTCCTCCGCCCCGCGCCCGCCGCCGCGGCCGCCGTCCTCCTCGCCGCGTGCGGGGGACGGCAGAACGTGCTGAACCCGGCGGGGATCCAGGCGGAGCGCATCGAGAACCTCTTCTGGCCGATGCTGGTGGTGGCCTCCGCCGTGTGGCTCATCGTCATGGCGGCGCTCCTCTACGCCGTCTTCCACCGCCGGCGCGACGAGATCCAGCCCGAGGAGAAGGAGCGGCGGATGCGGCGCGGGGTCACCACCGCCGTGGGCGCCACGGTGGCGATCCTGGTGGTCTTCCTCCTCCTGGACTTCTTCACCGGCCGCGCGGTGGCCACGCCGCAGAACCGGAACATCCTCACCATCACCGTCACCGGTCACCAGTGGTGGTGGGAGGCCACCTACGTGGACCCCGACGAGAGCCGGCACCTGACCATCGCCAACGAGATCCACATTCCCGTCGGCCGGCCCGTGCGGCTGATGCTGCAGTCCGACGACGTGATCCACTCGTTCTGGGTGCCCAACCTGCACGGGAAGAAGGACCTGATCCCCGGCTACACCACGCTCACCTGGCTGCGCGCCGACCGGCCGGGCGTCTACCGCGGCCAGTGCGCCGAGTTCTGCGGGCACCAGCACGCCAAGATGGGCCTGGAGGTGGTGGCCGAGCCCGAGGCCGAGTTCGCCCGCTGGTTCGAGCACCAGCTCACCAACGCGCGGCCGCCGGCGGACTCGGTGACGCGCAGGGGGCTCGAGGTCTTCCTGGGCAACGCCTGCGTGATGTGCCACACCATCCGCGGCACGCCGGCGGGGGGGAGCGTGGCTCCGGACCTCACGCACCTGGCCAGCCGCCGCACCATCGCCGCGGCCGTGCTGCCCAACAACCGCGGGCACCTGGGCGGCTGGATCACCGACCCGCAGCGGATCAAGCCGGGGACGCGCATGCCGGCCAACCCGATCGACCCGAAGGACCTGCACGCCCTGCTCAGCTACCTGGAGACGCTCCGATGAACCCACCGCCGAGCGGGGTGGCCGAGGAAAGGAAGGCGCAGCCGCCCGCGGGGCTCCTGGGCGAGCGGGAGACCGCCGAGCTGGACCGCGTCTGGCGCCGCAAGCCGGGGGTGGCGGGGTGGCTCTTCACCACCAACCACAAGGCGATCGCCGCGCGCTACGTCGTCACCACCTTCGTCTTCCTGGTGCTCGGCGGGATCGAGGCGCTCCTGATGCGCATCCAGCTCGCGCGCCCGGAGAACGGCTTCATCGGCCCCGACCAGTACGACCAGCTCTTCAGCACGCACGGCACCACCATGATGTTCCTCTTCGCCGTGCCCGTGATGGAGGCCATGGCGCTGTACTTCGTGCCGCTGATGCTCGGCACCCGCAACGTGAGCTTCCCGCGGCTGAACGCCTTCGGGTACTGGGTGTTCCTGATCGGGGGGGTCTTCCTCTACGTCAGCCTGCTGACCAACTCGGGCCCGGACAACGGCTGGTTCAACTACGTGCCGCTGTCGGGCCCCGAGTACGCGCCGGGGAAGCGCTCCGACATCTGGGCGCAGACCATCACCTTCACCGAGATCGCGGCGCTGGTGGCGGCCATCGAGCTGACCGTCACCATCTTCAAGATGCGCGCGCCCGGGATGTCGCTGAACCGCATCCCGCTCTTCGTGTGGTCGATGCTGGTCACCAGCTTCATGGTGCTCTTCGCCATGCCCACGGTGGCGTCGGGGAGCATGATGCTGGCGATGGACCGCATGATCGGCGTGGGCACGCACTTCTTCAACCCGGCCGAAGGGGGCGACGCGCTCCTCTGGCAGCACCTCTTCTGGTTCTTCGGGCACCCCGAGGTCTACATCATCTTCATCCCCGCCACGGGGATGGTCTCGGCCATGCTGCCGGCCTTCACGCGGCGCGAGGTGTTCGGCTACACGGCCATCGTGCTGTCGCTGGTGGCCAACGGCTTCGTGGGGTTCGGGCTGTGGGTGCACCACATGTTCGCCACCCCGATCTTCCAGATGGGGCAGAGCTTCTTCACCGCCGCCAGCATCATGATCGCCATCCCCAGCGGGGTGCAGATCTTCTGCTGGATCGCCACGCTCTGGGCGGGCCGCCCCCGGTTCGACACGCCGCTGCTCTTCATCCTGGGCTTCATCTTCCTCTTCGTGATCGGCGGGGTCACGGGGGTGATGCTGGCGTCGATCCCCTTCGACCTGCAGGCGCACGACACCTTCTTCGTGGTGGCCCACTTCCACTACGTGCTGATCGGGGGGGCGCTCTTCCCGCTCTGGGCCGCGTTCTACTACTGGTTCCCCAAGTTCACCGGCCGGCTGATGGACGAGCGGATGGGGAAGGTGAACTTCTGGCTCTTCTTCGTCGGCGTGAACCTCACCTTCTTCCCCATGCACTTCCTGGGGCTGATGGGGATGCCGCGCCGGGTCTACACCTACCTCGCGGGCACCGGCTGGGGCGACCTGAACCTGCTGGCCACGGTGGGCGCCTTCACCATCGCGCTGAGCGCGCTCGTCTTCGTGGCCAACGTGCTGAAGAGCCTGCGCGGCGGCACCCCGGCGGGCGACGACCCGTGGGGCGCCGACTCGCTGGAGTGGGCCACCAGCTCGCCGCCGCCGTCCTACAACTTCCTGCACATCCCCGTGGTGCAGGGGCGCTCGCCGCTCTGGCAGCAGACGGCGGACGCGCCGGTGGTGACGGGGCTCAGGACGGACCGGCGCGAGGTGCTGATCACCAGCACCATGGACGCCGACCCCGAGGCCCGCCACCCGCTGCCGGGCGACACGCCGTGGCCTTTCTTCGCGGCGCTGGCCACGGGGGCGCTCCTGATCGCGCTGGTCTTCACCCCCTGGGGCGCGGTGCTGGGGACCGTGCTGCTCTTCCCCTTCCTGGTGCTCTGGGGCCTGCCGCCGAAGCGCACGGAGGATCCCAAGGGATGACGCCCGAGCCGCGCCGCGCCACGCTCGACGTCTCCGGGCTGCCGGAGGTCGTCTTCGGCTCGAAGTCCGTGAACTGGTGGGGCACCCTCTCGTTCATGACCATCGAGGGCGCCACGCTGGCCATTTGCGCGGCCGCCTACCTCTACCTGCGCCGGAACTTCCTCACCTGGCCGCCGCCGCCGGTGCCGCTCCCGGACCTGCTGGTGCCGACCGTCAACCTGGTGCTCATCCTGCTGGTCATCGTCCCCCTGGCGTTCGTCCACCGGGCGGCGCTCCGGCGGGAGCTGGTCCCGGTGCGGCTCTGGCTCACGGTCGGGGCGGCGATGTCGCTGGCGGCCACCGTGCTCCGCTACTTCGAGCTGCGCTCGCTGAACGTGCGCTGGGACGAGAACGCCTACGGCTCGGTGGCCTGGCTGGTGCTGGGGGCCCACGCCACCCTGCTGATCGCGGACCTGCTCGAGACGGGGGTGTTCGCGGCGCTCTCCTACTCGTCGAAGTGGGAGGACAAGCACTTCTCCGACGCCGAGGACGCGGCGGTCTACCAGTACTTCCTGTCGCTGGTGTGGGTGCCGCTCTACTTCCTGGTCTACTTCTCCCCGCGATGGCTGTAGCCGAGACCGACGCGAGCGTGCGCGGCGAGACGCGCTTCGACCGCCCGCGGGGGTTCGTCCCCCTGTGGGTGGGGGTGCTGCTCCCCGCGGCGGCGTTCTTCCTGAACCTGCAGGTGGCGTACGCGCTGGTCCCCGTGGCGTGCCGCGACGGCGAGGTGTGGGTGCACCTGGCCAACCTGGTCTCCCTGGCGCTGGCGGTTGCGGGCGGGCTGCTGTCGCGCGCCCACTGGCGCGAGCTGGGGCGCGACTGGCCCACGGAGGGCGCAGGAACGCTCCCGCGCAGCCGCTTCCTGGCGATCGTGGGGATGGTGCTCGGCGCGTTCTTCGCGCTCATCATCCTGGCCCAGTGGGCGGGGACGGTGATCCTGCGGCCGTGCCAGCTGTAGTGAGTGCGAAGTGCGGGGTGCGATTCGGGCAGGGGCGGGTGAACCCGCGGCAACAACGGCGAGAAGCCTGCCTTCGCAGGCTGGTTCGGTGCGGGGTCGGCCTTCGACTCGGACGGCATGGTTTCCTGGAGCGTGGGCGCGTGCCGCCTGCGGAGCGGGAGCCCGGTAGCGGGAGACGGGTGATGCGCAGAACGGTCGGCGGGGCGTGGGCGGTGGCGCGCGGGGCGGCGCTGGCGGGGATCGTCGCGCTGGTGCTCGCGGGGTGCGAGGACTACCGCTCGCGCGACGCGGTGCGGCTCACGGGCGGCAACCCGCAGAAGGGGCGGGAGCTGATCGGCCGCTACGGGTGCGACGCCTGCCACACCATCCCCGGCGTCCCCGGCGCGCGCGGGCGGGTGGGGCCGCCGCTGGCCGGCGTGGCGAGCCGCATGTACATCGCCGGCGTGCTGCAGAACACGCCGCCCAACCTGGAGCGCTGGATCAAGGACCCGCCCGGCATCGACAGCGCCACCGCGATGCCCAACCTCCGCGTCACCGACGCCGACGCGCGCGACATCGCGGCGTACCTTTACACGCTGAGGTAACCTCAGGTATGGACACGAACGATGAGATCCTCAACAAACCATTTGGGGGGCTTCAGCGCGCCCTTGGAGCGGGCAAGTTCAAGCTGGATGCAGACCAGTCGCCGAGAGTTCGGCGTTTGATCCCGCTCTGGACGCCCATGAGCACAGTGCCTCGGTCCGAGCGCATCCAGATCGGTCTGCGGGGATCGCAAGAACCCCCCTACCGGCGAAACGCTCCCCGGGCGTAGGCCCTGTTGTCCCATACATCATCTCCTCCAACCACTCCACCGATGACCAATCCTCCCGACCTCCCGGATGAGGCCGAACGCCGTCGGCGGTTTTTCGCGGAAGTGAACGCCGCTTATGACGCGCTCAGGGCGGACCCCGCCGCCTGGGAAGAGGAGCTCGCGGAGCGGCGGGTCTGGGAGGCGACGCTGATGGATGGGTTGGAGGACGATCCATGGTACGACGACCCGCTGGAAGAGGCGGGATCGACCTAGCTCGCCGTGCCGCCCACCATCCCCTCCAGGCGGTCGCGGTAGCGGCGGGAGAGGCGCAACTCGGTGGCGTCGTTCAGCACCACGATGCAGTCGCCGGCGAACCAGGGGCGCACCTCCTTCACCCGGTCCAGGTTCACGATGGTGGAGCGGTGGATGCGCAGGAAGCGGCGCGGGTCGAGCTGCTCCTCCATCGACGCCATCGTCCCGCGCACCAGGTACTTCTGCTTCCCCACGTGCAGCCCCACGTAGTTCCCCTCGCTCTCGATCCAGTCCACGTCCTCGGCCTTCAGCAGCACCATCCGCTCGCCCTGCTTCACCAGCAGCCGCCCCGCGGCCGCGCCCGGCGGCGCCATGCGGCGGCCGAGCTCCTGCTGCCCCTGGGCCACGTGCTCCAGCAGCTCCACCAGCCGGCGCTCGTGGTCGCGCCCGGCGCGGTGGGCGCGCGTCTCGGCGCGGCGCAGCGCGGCCTGCAGGCGCTCGGGGTCGAAGGGCTTCAGCAGGTAGTCGAGCGCGTGCACCTCGAAGGCCTGGATGGCGTACTGGTCGAAGGCGGTGACGAACACCACCATCGGCAGCGGGCCCGGCTCCAGCGCGCGCAGCACCGCGAAGCCGTCCATCTCGGGCATCTGCACGTCCAGGAACACCAGGTCGGGGCGGAGCTCCCGGATCGCCCGCACCGCCTCCCGGCCGTCGCCGCACTCGCCCACCAGCTGCACCGTGGGCTCGGCGGCCAGGAGCCGCAGCACGCGCCGGCGCGCCAGCGGCTCGTCGTCGACCACCAGCGTGCGCAGCCTCACCGGGCCTCCACCAGGCGCGGCGCCTCGCGCGCGGGCGCGTCCGCGGCGCGGCGGTAGGGGACCTCGACCGTGGCCAGCGTACCCCCGCCCGGCGCGGCGGCCACCTCGAAGCGGTGCCGGTCTCCGTAGAGCTGCGTGAGCCGCGTGCGCGTGTTGCCGAGCCCCACCCGCTCGCGCACCCGCGGGGGGAGCCCGCGCCCGTCGTCGGCCACGGTGAGGCGCAGCACGTCGCCGTCCCTCTCGGCGCCCAGGACGATGCGCGCCGGGCGGGCGCGGGGCGCCACGCCGTGGCGGATGGCGTTCTCCACCAGCGGCTGCAGGATGAGCGAGGGGACCAGCGCGTCGAGCGCGCCGGGGTCCACGCGCGTCTCCACGGTGAGCCGGTCGTGGAAGCGCGTGCGCTCGATCTCCAGGTAGGCGCCCACGAACTCCAGCTCGCGCGCGAGCGGCACCTCCTGCCCGGCCTGGCGGTCGATGCTCATGCGCAGCAGGTCGCCGAGCCGCGTGATGGTGCGGTCGGCGGCGTGCGGGTCTTCGTGCACCAGCTCGGAGATGGAGTTGAGGGTGTTGAAGAGGAAGTGCGGCTGCAGCTGCATCTCCAGCGCCTGCAGGTGCGCGCGGGCCAGCTGCGTCTCGAGCTGCGAGGCCCTGAGCTCGCGCTCGCGGGCGCGGCGCCAGTAGTCGAGCGCCAGGGCGGCCACCACGGCCATCCAGTACACCTGCACGTTGTTGTGCACCGTCGAGGCGAGCCAGCGCGCGAGCGCCGGGTCGGGCACGGGCCAGGTGGCGGTGACCACCACCCACCCCACCAGGCTGCTCACCACCGCCAGCGGGAGCGAGGCCCCCAGGTGCACCGCCCAGGGGAGGAGGCGGCGGCCCAGGCGGAAGCGCAGCGCCAGGTGGAGGATGAGCGGGGTGTAGAGGGTCCACAGCGCCACGTCGGCCACGGTCTCCAGCAGGTGGGGCCCGAAGATCTGGCGCGCGGTGAAGGGCGGCTTCTCGGCCACGCCGATCTGCACGTAGAGGCGCGAGAAGAAGAAGAGGTCCACGGCGCTCCAGAAGGCGAGCCCCAGCAGCAGGTCGCCCCGGATCCGCTTCCACCTTCCTCCCGCGCCCGCCTCGCTCGTCTCCACGCCTCGCTCCGGTCCTCGCCGTTCCCGCGCGACCGGGATCGGCCGCGTGGCAGGAAGGTGCGGGCGGCGGGCGGGCGCCGTCCAGTCATTCGGATTTCGGGGTGTGTTCGGGAAACGGGTGCTCTCCGCTCGTCCCGCGCGTCCACCGCTCGTCACCCGCCGACACGTCCCGTCCCGTTCCGGTACCTGCGCGGCCGCCCGCGGTGCTAAGCTGTTAGCGCCGGGCAGCAGTCCGGCGAGTGGAGAGAGCACCGTCCTCCGCGGCTCGATAACGCCGACGCAACCCCCACTTCAAAGCCCTCATGCGCTTCTCCGGGTGGGCACGGCTGAGGGCCGCGGGGGCGGACTCCACGTGAGACGCCGGTCCAGGCGGGAAGGATGGAGGCTTTCTAGGCTTCCCGAGACAGGATAGAATCGCGCTGCGGCGCCCGCGCGCCGGCGGCGCCCCGACCCGAGCGGCCCCGGCCGCGCGGAGGATGGCCGGTCCCACCCGCCGGCCCGCTCCCCGCCGCGCCGGGGCTTGCTCCGTTGGGGGTGGGTCTGGGTGGGGAAAGGCGGGTGAACCCGCGGCTACAACGGCGAAAAGCCCGCCTGCGCGGGCTCCTTCGGTGTGGGCGCGGGTTCGGCGCGGGTGGCAGGCGCCGCACGGGCGAGGCAGGTTGCTCCCTCGCATCGATACTCGCCCCGTCGGCGCGAAGCGCGCGGGCGCAGCCCGCCAGTCCGCGCAGGCGGACTTCGTGTGGTCGTTGCAGCGAATTCATTCGCCCGGCCAGCCGGCCAGCCATCACCAGGATCCGAATCGATGATCCGGACCCCGTACCTCCTCCGCTCGCTCCGCCCGCTCCTCGCCGCCGTCCTGGTCGCCGCGCCGGCGTGCTCGCCGGCGGTGCGGGCGCAGCGGGCGGCGGCCGCGGCGCCGTCCGTCCGCCGGGTGGACGCGGCGCTGGTGGCGCGGCTGCAGGCGAAGCTCGACAGCATCCACGCGGCGGGGCATTTCCCCGGGGCCACCGCCGGGATCGCGCTGCCGGACGGGACGGTGCTCGGGCTGGCGACGGGTCAGTCCGACACGGCGCGCGACCTGGCGATGCGGCCGGCGGACCGGATGCTCTCGGGGAGCGTGGGGAAGACGTACGTGGCTGCCGTCGCCCTCCAGCTGGTGGGCGAGGGGAGGCTGGGGCTCGACGACCCGATCGCGAAGCATCTCGGCGCGGAGCCGTGGTTCGGGCGGCTGCCGAACGCGCGGGACGTGACCGTGCGGATGCTGATGAACCACACCAGCGGGCTGGTGCGCTACGAGCTGAACGAGCGCTTCCTGCGCGACCTCTCCGCCGATCCCGACCGGGTGTGGACGCCTCAGGAGCGGCTGGCGTACCTCTTCGACGCGCGGGCGCCGTTCGCGGCGGGGCAGGGGTGGGACTACTCCGACACCAACTACATCGTCCTGGGCGCCATCATCGAGCGGATCACCGGCTCCACGCTGTACGCGGAAGTGGAGCGGCGGGTGCTCCTGCCCCTCGGATTGGCGAACACGGTGCCCTCCGACAGCCGCCGGATCAACGGACTGGCTCAGGGGTATGCGGGCCCCGGCAATCCCTTCGGCGGCGCGGACGCGATGATCGACGCCCAGGGGCGCTTCGCGGTCAATCCCCAGTTCGAGTGGGCGGGCGGCGGCTTCGCCTCCACGGCCGAGGACCTGGCGCGGTGGGCGAAGGCGCTCTACGAGGGGCGGGCGTTCCCACGGGCGCTGCTCGACAAGGCGCTGGTGGGGGTCCCCGCCCCGATGCTCGGGCGCGAGGCGCGGTACGGGCTGGGCGTCATCGTCCGCCCCACCCCGCTCGGCGTCACCTGGGGGCACAGCGGCTACATGCCGGGCTACCTCACCGAGGTGCGCTACTGGCCCGAGCACGGCGTGGCCGTCGCCTTCCAGGTGAACACCACGGCGGAGGGCGCCCTGGGCCGCGGCCCGGGGCAGGTCGTCACCGAGCTGGCGCGCATCGTGGTCGAGTCGCTCCCCGCCGGGAGCCGGGGCCGGTGAGCGAAGCGCGGCGCCGCGTCACCGCGGCCGAGGCGCTGGCCACGCTGCCCGGGCCGGGCGGCGAGCGCTTCACCACGCAGCTCGAGCACGGCTCGCTGGTGGTGGAGGTGTACGCGCCGCGCGGGACGGACCCGCAGCAGCCGCACACGCGCGACGAGGTGTACGTGGTGATCTCCGGGACGGGGTGGTTCGTCAACGGCGCCGACCGGCACGTCTTCGGGCCCGGCGACGTGCTCTTCGTCCCGGCCGGCGTCGTCCACCGCTTCGAGGACTTCTCGGACGACTTCGCCACCTGGGTGTTCTTCTACGGCCCCGAGGGCGGGGAACGGCCCGGCGAGGGCCGAACCTCCTGACCATTCCTTTCGAACGAGTCTCGACGGATGAAGCGCATCTCCCTGGCCGTTCTCGCCGTCCTGGCGCTCGCGCCCGCGGCCCCGCTCCGCGCCCAGCAGACCACCGGCGCCGCGGCCGAGGCCGAAGTCGCGGCCACGATCCGCCGCCTCTTCGACGGGATGCGCGCGGGCGACAGCACCGTGGTCCGCTCCGTCATGCACCCCACGGCGCGGCTGATGACGACGGGCGTGCGCCCCGACGGGCAGACGGGGGTGCGCGTGGACTCGATCGAGGCCTTCGTGCGCACGGTGGGCACGCCGCACGACGTGGTGTACGACGAGCGTATCGACGGGCTGGAGGTGCGGGTGGACGGCCCGCTGGCCACGGCGTGGATGCGCTACACCTTTTACGCGGGCGACCGCCTGTCGCACTGCGGGGTGAACGCCTTCCAGCTCTTCCGCGCCGCGGACGGGTGGAAGGTGATCCAGGTGACCGACACGCGCCGGCGCGAGGGGTGCCCGGAGCTGCCGCCGACCCGGGGCCGGTGATGAGCCGTCGCAGGACCCCCGCCCGCCGCGTGGACGCGCGGGAGCGCAGGCGCGGCCTGAAGCGCGCGCTGCTGGCGGCGCTGGTGCCGCCGCTGGTGGTGGGCGGCTTCATGCTGCAGAGCGCCGTGAGCGACGGCGCGCAGCTCTTCCAGGAGGTCTTCGCGCGCGTGTACGCGCTGGGCGCCGACCAGGTGCCCGAGGACAGCCTGTACGAGATGGCGGCGCGCGGGCTGCTGCGCCGCATCGGCGACCCGTACGCGGACCTCTACTCGCCCGAGGAGCTGGCCGACTTCCAGCGCGAGAGCCTGCGCAACGGCTACGGCGGGCTGGGGATGCTGGTGGAGGTGGTGCGCGACACCGCCACGGTGATGCGCGTCTATCCGCAGACGCCCGCCGAGGGCGCGGGGGTGCGGGTGGGCGACCGCATCGTGGAGGTGGACGGGGTGCGGGTGACGGGGGTGCCGCTGGACCGGGTGACGGCGCGGCTGCTGGGGCCGGAGGGGACCACCGTGCGCGTGGCGCTGGTGCGCCGCGGCGAGGCCGCGCCGGTGCGCATCGAGGCGCGCCGGGCGGTGGTGCACATCCCCGTGGTCCCCTACGCGCTGATGCTGGACGACCGCATCGGCTACCTGCCGCTGGACCGCTTCAGCGAGAGCTCGGCCGAGGAGGTGTACCGGGCGGTGGCGGGGCTCCGCAAGGCGGGGGCGCGGGCGTTCGTCCTGGACCTGCGCGGCAACGGCGGCGGGAGCCTGGACCAGTCGATCCGCGTCAGCAACGTGTTCGTGAAGCGGGGGCAGGAGGTGCTGCGGGTGGTCTACCGCAACGTCCCCACCGAGGTGTACCGCGCGGCCGCCGACCCGCTGGCGCCGGCCGAGCCGGTGGTGGTGCTCACCGACGAGGGGACGGCGTCGGCGGCGGAGATCGTGGCGGGGGCGCTGCAGGACCACGACCGCGCGGTGGTCGTCGGCGAGCCGACCTTCGGTAAGGGGCTGGTGCAGGACCTCTTCCCGCTGGAGGGCGGGTGGGCGCTCAAGCTGACCACGGGGAAGTGGTACACGCCCAGCGGCCGCTCCATCCAGCGCGAGCGCAAGCTGCTCCCCGACGGCTCCTTCGCGCCCGAGGACACGCTGCCGCCCTCGGACTCGGCGCTGGCGGCGCGGCCGGTGTTCCACTCCGACCAGGGGCGGCCCGTGTACGGCGGCGGGGGGATCACCCCGGACGTGGTGGTGCGCTCCGACACGCTGGCGGGGCCCGAGCGCGCGCTGGCGCGGGCGCTCTCGGCGCGGGCGTCGGCGACGAACGAGGTGCTCTCGGAGCTCACGCTGGAGCTGGCGAGGACGGCCCGGCCGGACTTCGTGCCGGGGCCGGAGTGGCGCGAGCAGCTCTTCGCGCGGCTGCGCAGGGAAGGCGTGGCGGTGGAGCGGGGGCAGTTCGACGCGGGATCCGGGTGGATCGACCGGCTGCTGGAGGACCGCGTGGCCTCGCTGGCGTTCGGCGACTCGGCCAGCTTCCGCCGGGCGGCGGCGCGCGACGACCAGCTGCAGGCGGCGCTCGGGCTGCTGCGCGGGGCCGCCACCCAGGCGGAGACCTTCGCGCGGGTGCCGCGGCCGGTGCCGGCGCCGGTCCCCGCGACGGCGGCGGCGCGCAGCCGGGGCTGAGCAAGCAGGCCCCCGCTGTCCCATGCACGATCGCGGACTTTGGCGCGGCCGCGGGGGCCCTCACCCGCCGCCTTAGAGCGGCAACCCTCTCCCAACTTCGGGAGAGGGTGGACTTTACGGGGCCCTGCGGGGACGGGGGATGGTGCCGCCTGTTCCCTGTAACCTGTCCCCTGTTCCCTGAAGTTGCATGAGGGATGCGCGCCCGGAGGGCCGGGACACGGGCGCGCCGGGGGTTTGGCGCGACCGGGGCCCGGCGCCGTTGGGCACAGTCGTATCGTGCCCTACGGCGCGCGCAGCCCGGCCCGGAGCGCAGCGGAGGGACATGCCCGAACCGGGCGGTTCGCAGTGTCTTGTCGTTTTCTCGGGCGCGGCGTGCGCCCCGTTCCCATCACCAGGAGTTCCGTTCCGTGAAGATCCACGCAGGTTCCACCGGCGCGCTGGCGCTCGCGCTGCTCGCGGGGCCGGCGCTCGCGCAGGCGCCGGAGCATCCGCTCAAGCACCCGCCGCGGCCCACCTCGGCGGCCATCACCGCGGCCGACGCGATGACGCACGTGTACGTGCTGGCCGACGACTCGATGATGGGGCGCGAGTCGGGCACGCGCGGCAACGTGATGGGCACCGACTACATCGCCCGCCAGGCGCGGCGCATCGGCCTGGAGCCGGCCGGCGAGGGCGGCACCTTCTTCCAGACCATCCCCCTGGTGCGCCGCGGGGCGGACCGGAGCGCCGTGCTCACCGTGGACGGGCAGCGCCTGGCGTTCGGGACGGACTTCGTGCTGATCCCCTCGGTGCCCGGCGCCTTCACCTTCGGCGAGCGGCTGGCGGCCAGCGGCACGCAGGTGGTCTACGGCGGCCGCATCGGCGACCCCGGCATGATCTCGCCCGAGCAGGCGGCGGGGAAGCTGGTGGTGTTCGCGGCGCCGGCGGGGCCGGACGGGCGCCCGAGCTGGCGCTTCTGGACGGCGGCGCCGCTGGGGCGCTACGCCACGGCGGCCGGGGTGGCGATCGCGTCGATGGACGTGACGCCGCCGCCGGTGCTGGGCTTCTTCACCGAGCCGCAGCTCATGCTCTCGCAGGCGGGCCACCAGCAGCCGCAGGCGCCGGCCGCGCCGGCGGCGGTCCTGGTGACCGCCGCGGCGGCCGAGAAGCTGCTGGGCGCGCCGCTGGCGGGCCTGCAGCCGGGCGCGGCGGGGAAGGCGGTGAGCGGCACGGTGGCGTTCACCGAGACGCCGGCCGAGCACCCGGCGCGCAACGTGGTGGCCGTCCTGCGCGGGAGCGACCCGCGGCTGCGCGGCCAGTACGTGGCCATCGGCTCGCACAACGACCACGACGGCGTGGCCCCGGGCGCGCTGGACCACGACTCCCTCCGCGCGTTCAACCGCGTGCTGCGCCCCACCGGCGCCGACCAGCAGCCCGACAGCGCCACGGCGGCCAAGGCGGCCGAGGTGCAGCGGGTGCTCCAGGGGCTGCGCGCCGAGCGCCCCGCCCGGCGCGACTCGATCTTCAACGGCGCCGACGACGACGCGAGCGGGACGGCGGCGATGCTGGAGATCGCGGAGTACCTGGCGGCCAACCGGCCGAAGCGCTCGGTGCTCTTCGTGTGGCACACGGCCGAGGAGAAGGGGCTGCTGGGCTCGGAGTGGTTCACCGAGCACCCCACGGTGCCGCGCGACTCGATCGTGGCGCAGCTCAACATCGACATGGTGGGCCGCGGCCGCGCCGACGACCTGCAGGGCGGCGGCGCCGGCTACGTGCAGCTGGTGGGCTCGCGCCGGCTCTCGACGCAGCTGGGCGACCTGATCGAGCAGGTGAACACGTCGGCCAGCCACGGCTTCACCTTCGACTACTCGTGGGACGCCAACGGGCACCCGGCCAACATCTACTGCCGCAGCGACCACTACAACTACGCGCGGTGGGGGATCCCGGTGACCTTCTTCACCACGGGCGGCCACTTCGACTACCACATGCTCACCGACGAGCCGCAGTACCTCGACTACGAGAAGCTGGCCAAGGTGAGCCGCCTGATCGCCGACGTGGCGAAGGCGGTGGGCGACCGGCCGGAGCGGCTGGTGGTGGACAAGCCGAAGCCGGACCCGTACGGGCAGTGCCGGCAGTAGCCGCAGGGGACGGGGGATAGCTACAGCCTGCCCTCCTTTTCCTGCCGCGACGGATCGCCCCGGCCGCCGGATCTTCCGGCGGCCGGGGCGTTTTCGTGTTCTGTCGATTCGACTGGCCGCCGTTCGAGACCCGTGTCCGGAATGTCTCACGCAGGGTCGGCAGAGGTAGTAGAGAACACATCGCCCGATTGGTCTTCCTCTGCTACCTCTGCGTGATACCATTTCGCAGGGAATCGTTCGGGTATCAGCCCTGAAAAGGTCTCACACAGAGGGCACAGAGAACACAGAGGAACAGCGGAGAGATTGAAGTTCTCTCCGTGTCCTCCGTGTCCTCTGTGTGATGCCAATCTGTTT
>DASVWD010000238.1 GCA_036389795.1 Longimicrobium sp. | reverse complement strand
CCGCAGCACCGATCCGAATTTCACACCTCAGTTGGGCGGCGCCCGAGGAATCTACTCACCCCGCCCGGACGCTGGCTCCGTGCATCGGTCCGGCCTCCTGCCGGCCGCGGGTAGATTCCTCGGGAGCCCGGCCGACTTCGGTGGCGAACGCGAGATCAGCGCATCGGGCTCCACTCGGAATGACAGCTTCCAATGCACGGCGAATCTCGAAAGACGGTATGAGAGCCTTCGCCCGACTACCCGGGCTCGCCGATCACGACGGCGACGGCGGCGGCCACCTCGGCGGGGACGCACGGCTTCACCAGCCAGTCGCGGATGGAGAGCGGCGGGTCGTCCATGCGGCCGCGGGCGAAGGCGTCGGCGGTGACCACGATGATGGGGATGGCCTCGGTGGCCGGGTCGTCGGCCAGGGCGCGCGCCACCGTGTCGCCGCCCACGGTGGGCATGTGGAGGTCCAGCAGGATCACGTGCGGCCGGTGCGCGCGGGCCGCCTCGAAGCCCTCGTCGCCCTGGTAGGCGGAGATCACCTCGTAGCCCAGGTGCGCCAGCAGCACCCCGCACGTCTGGTGCTGGTCCGGGTCGTCGTCCACCAGCAGGACGCGCTTGCGGCCGGCGGCGGCGAGCGCCGGGCCGGCCCCGGAGATTCCATCGTCGTTCGAACGCATGTTTCCAAGACCCCCGCCCGCCCGAAAGCGTTGGCGTCCGGCGCTCCACCCTCCCCCTCCCAGTTGCCCGCTGTCCCCTGTTCCCTGTACCCTGTCCCCTGATGTTCTACCTGCGCCTGCTCGCCGCCGGGGCCGCCTTCGCGGCCGTGACCCTCTGGGGACTCGTGGTCGCGCTCTTCCGCCGCGACCGCGCCGGCGTGGCGTACGCCTACGCGCGGTGGGTGGCGCGCTGGGTGGCGCCGCCGCTGGGGCTCAGGGCGCGCGTGATGGGCGAGGAGCGGCTCTCCGCCTACCGGCCGTGCATTTTCGTCTGCAACCACCAGAGCCTGCTGGACGTGCCGGCGCTGGCGCGCTGCTTCAAGCCCGGCTCGGTGATCATCGCCAAGAAGGAGGTCGCGAGCGTCCCCCTCTTCGGCTGGCTGTACGACGCCACGGGGCAGATCCGCATCGACCGCAAGAACTCGCAGCAGGCGGTGGGGCGGCTGCGCGAGGCCGAGGAGGCGATCCGCGCGCGGGGGGTGGGGGTGTGGATCTTCCCCGAGGGGACGCGGGGGAAGGAGCCGGGGGTGATGCTCCCGTTCAAGAAGGGGGCGTTCGTGATGGCGGTGAACACCGGCGCGCCGCTGGTGCCGGTCGTCGTCTCCCCGCTCAAGCCGAAGTCCGACATCCACGCCCGCCGCCTGGAGCCGCAGGAGGTGGAGGTCCGCGTGCTGGAGCCGATCCCCGCCGGCGGGCTCGGCGACGCGGACCTCCCCGCGCTGATGGCCGAAGCGCGGCGCCGGATGTACGCCGCGCTCGCCGAGATGTCGGGGGACCGCGGGATCGCCCCCCCGCCCGAGGCCCTGGAGGCGCTCGCCGCCGCTCAGCGCTCCGGCGGCGGCCGGTCGTCCACGATGATCGGCGGCCGCTCGCCCGGAGAGGGGGGAGGCGGGGGCGGAGGCGCGTAGCCCTCGCCCGCAGACCCCCAGACGGGCGGACGCTCGCCCGGCGGGGGCGGAGGCGGCGCGGACTCGTCGACGATCGGCGCCGGCGGCGGAGGGGGCGGGGGTGCCGGGGGCCGCTCGTCGAACTCGGCCGAGCGCGCGCCCGGGCCGATCGGCGGGACCGGGCCCCGCTCCGCGAAGCCGCCGGAGGGCGGCGGGGGCGGCGGCGCGGCGCCCTGCGGCGGGAGCAGCGCCGTCTCGTCCCCGGCGGGCGGGGGGTAGGTCTGCAGGCGGAAGATCTGGACGGCGGCCTCCTCCAGCAGCGGGTCCACGGCGCCGCCGGTGTACGCCGGGAGCCGGGCGATCTCGCGCGAGGTGGCGTTGGTGATCCAGGCGTCCTCGCTGCGCTCGCGCAGGTCCACCGCCTCCAGCGGGATCAGCACGTGGCGGTCGTCGCTGAGCGCGAACAGGTCGTCGGCCAGGTCCACGTCCAGGTAGCGGATCTTCATGGCCGCCGGGTCCACCAGCATCTCGGTGACCACGCCCACCTTCTCGTTGTCGCTGGCGTAGACGGTCCAGCCGCGCAGGTTGGGCGCCCCCTTGGCCAGGCGGAAGTCCTTCGCCTCCTTCAGCGGGACGATGTTGGGGCCCTCGGCGGGGATCGGCGGCGGGGGCGGGCCCGCGGTGCGGTAGTAGCGCGGGTACGCCAGCGACAGCTCCTCCAGCACCGCCTCGGAGAGCGGCACGTCGGGGTCGTACGGCGGCAGCCCGGTCACCTCGGGGTCGGTCCACCCCAGCGAGAGCGACCCCTCGCCCCAGTCCAGCGCCTCCACCGGGAGGAGGACGGCCTTCTTGCGGAAGACGCCGCGGTTCACGGCCAGGTAGCGCACCCGCCCCTGGCGGTCGATCAGGAGGTCCGACACGGTCCCGATGTTGGCGCCGTCCCTCCCCGTCACCGCCCACCCCACGAAGTCGCGCGTGCGGAGCACCTCCGCGCGCGGCGCGCCCGTCTCGCTCATGGCCTCCCCCCGGGTTCCGGTTCCGACTCCCCTTCCCTGTCCCGACTCCGCCGCAAGGCCGCGGCGGGCGTGCGTCACCGCGGCTGGGCGCGCGGGATCACCAGCGTCTGCCCCACGCGCACGCGGTCGCCCTCCAGGTTGTTGGCCGCCTTGAGCGCGTCCACCGTCACCCCGTAGCGCCGCGCGATCCCGTACAGCGTCTCCCCCTGCGCCACCGTGTGCGTCCGCCGCCCCGCAGGCTGCGCCGGCGGCTGCGTCGGCCGGGCCGGCTCCGCGCGGCCGCCCGACGGGGCGGGGCGCTCTCCCGGCTCGTCCGCGCGCCGGGCCGGCTGCTGGGCGGGGACGCGCGCGCGGGCGGGGAGCCGCAGCACGGTGCCGATCTCCAGGCGCTCCCAGTCGACGTCGGGGTTCACCGCGCGCAGCTGCGCCGTGGTGACGCCGTAGCGCCGCGCGATCCCGAAGAACGTCTCCCCCTCGGCCACGGTGTGCGTCCGCGTGCTGACCGCCGGGGGGTTGCCGCGGCCCCTCCCGCGCCGCGGCGGCTCTGCCTCCGCGTCCCGCCCGGGGTTCGCCGCCGCCTCCAGCGAGTCGATCGCCACCACGGGGGGAGGCGCGGCGGTGTCGGCCGAGGCGGCGCGGCGGCGCGCCCGCACGCTGTCGGCGGAGAGCCACACCACCTCGCGCGCGGGCGCGTGCGCGGCCACCCGGCCGCTGCTGCGCACCGAGAACGGCCGCTCCCAGCGCGGGTTGCGGCGGCTGGACGCGCCGTCGGTGCCGGGCGTCGTATCGGAGCCCCCGTCGTGGGGCACGACCACGATGGTGTCGCGCGGCGGCGGGTTCTGCGCCGCCAGGCGGACGGGCGCCGCGAGCGCGGCGGCCACGACGAGCCCCGCGGGCACGCGCCTCACGGCCGCACCGGCGCTTCCGGCGTCGGCGCGCGCCGCCGCTCGCGGCGCGCCTTCAGGACCTCGATCACCGCCGGGAGCACGGAGAGGAGGATGATGGCGATCACCACCAGCCCGAAGTTGTCCTTCACGAACGGGATGTTGCCGAAGAAGTAGCCGCCCCACAGGAAGAGCGTGATCCACAGGAGCGAGCCCGCGATGCTGAAGCCCAGGAAGCGGCGGTAGGGCATGGCCCCGGCGCCCGCCACGAACGGCGCGTAGGTGCGCACGATGGGGACGAAGCGCGCCAGGATGACGGTCTTGCCGCCGTACCTGGCGTAGAAGTGCTCGGTGCGGCGCAGGTACTCGATCTTCAGGATGCGCGCGTCGGGCTTGAAGATGCGGCGCCCGAAGTGGTGCCCCGCCCAGTAGTTGGCGTTGTCGCCCAGGAACACGGCCGCCAGCAGGAGCGGGTAGAGGTACAGCACGTTCAGCCCCGACTCCGGCAGCGCCGCCAGCGAGCCGGCCGCGAAGAGGAGCGAGTCGCCGGGGAGGAAGGGCGTCACCACCAGCCCCGTCTCGCAGAAGAGGATCCCGGCCAGGATGCCGTGCGTCCACGCGCCGTACTCGCTGGTCAGCTCGGCGAGGTGCGTGTCGAGGTGCAGGACGTAGTCGAGCAGCGAGCGGATGAAGTCCATTCCCAGGCCGCGGAGCGTGAGTTCAGCGGTCGGGGAAGACCTTCTCCCCCGCACGGCAATCGGTCCGGAAGACTATCGGTTGCCCCTCGCAGGTTCAAGGCCGGAGCGCCGTTGCGGGCGGGTGAGCCCGCGGCGGCAAACGCGAAAAGCCCGCCTGCGCGGGCTCGTTCGGCGCGGAAGCAGGGGTCGGCTCGCGTCACCAGCGCCGCCGGTCGAGGCATGCCTCGACCCTGCGGCCGGGCTCGTCGCGGTTCCGTACCTCGTACCCCGTACTCCGTACCAGCGCACTCCCGCACTCCCGCACTCACGCACTCTCCAGCTCCCCCACCCGCCGCCGCGCCTCCTCGAGCTGCGCCGGGCTGCCGATGTCGATCCAGCGGCAGGCGTCCACGCGGAAGGGGAGGATCGTCTCGCCCGCGCCGGCCAGGCGCAGGTAGGGGTCCAGGATGGAGAAGGCGCCCCGCTCGGTGAGCAGGCCGAAGATGCGCGGCGAGATCACGTGCACCCCGCCGAACGCCAGCCTGCGCACCTCGCCCTCCGGCGCGCGCGCCCGCAGGTCGAGCCCCTTCTTCTCGTCGGTGCGCCCCAGCAGCCCGCGGTCGTCGAAGAGGACGTGCCGGCTCGTCTCGCGCTCCATCACGGCCAGCGTGGCGAGCGCGCCCGAGCGCAGGTGCGCGTCGTACATCTCCCGGAGCGGGAGGTCGGTGAGGATGTCGGCGTTGTGGAGGAAGAAGGGAGCGTCCCCGCGGAAGAGCGGCTCGGCCAGGACCAGCGCGCCCCCCGTCTCCAGCGGCGCGTCGCCCGGCTCCGCCGAGACCACGCAGTCGACCCCGAAGCCGCCGCGCTCCTCCAGGAAGCGCTCGATCTGGTCGCCCAGGTGGTGGACGTTGACGATCAGCCGGTCGGCCCCGGCGGCGATCAGGCGCCGCGCCGCGCGCTCCAGCATCGGCACCCCGCCCACCTCGATCAGCGCCTTGGGAATCCGGTCGGTGAGCGGGCGCAGCCGCGTCCCCAGCCCCGCCGCCAGCAGCATCGCGTCCACGCCGGCCTATCCCGAACGGGGCAGGCGACGCGAGCCGGACCCGCCTCCACGCCGAACGAGCCCGCGCAAGCGGGCTTTTCGCCGTTGTTGCCGCGGGTTCACCCGCCCCTTGGACCTCACGCCCGCGCCGCGCCCGCGGTGGCGGCCGTGGCCGCGGCCACGGGCTCCGCGGCGGCCTCGGGGGCTTCGGCCGGCCTGGCGGGCCAGCGCGCCTCCTCGCGGTGGGTGACCACCACGTTCACGGAGGGGAACTGCTTGCGCAGGTGCGCGGCCAGGCGGTTGGCGAAGTACACCGAGCGGTGCTGCCCGCCCGTGCACCCGAACCACACCGAGAGCGCCGTGAAGCCGCGCGTGAGGTAGGCGCCCACCTGGTTCTCCACCAGCCCCTTCACGTGCTTCCAGAACTCCTCCACCTGCGGGATCTCTTCCAGGAAGCCGATCACCGGCTCGTCGCACCCGCAGAGGTCCGCGTACTCGGCGTAGCGCCCCGGGTTGTGGATGGCGCGGCAGTCGAACACGAAGCCGCCGCCGTGGCCCGTGCTGTCGTCCGGGTAGCCGTGCTTGTAGCTGAAGCTCCCCGTGTACACGGTGAGGCCCGGGAGCGGCTTGGGCTGCGAGCGCCTGAGGCTGGCCGAGGAGCAGATCCGCTCGAAGACGGCGCGCAGCTCGGGGAGCTCCACGGGGAGGAAGCCCGTCTCCAGGATGCGCTCGATGTTGCGGATGGCCTGCGGCACGCTGGCCAGGAAGCGCGGCTTGCGCTCGTAGAAGCCGCGGTAGCCGTACGCCCCCATCGCCTGCATGATGCGCGCGAGCACGTAGCCGCGGAAGTGCTGGCGGAAGCGCGCCCGGTCCACCCGGGGCAGCAGCGTCTCCAGCGTGTCCAGGTAGTGCTCCAGCAGCTCCTCGCGCAACGCCTCGGGGATGGCCGCCTTGGGGTCGAAGAGCAGCGAGGCCACGTCGTACTGCAGCGCCCCGCGCCGCCCGCCCTGGTAGTCGATGAACCACGGCTCGCCGCCCACCAGCATCACGTTGCGGCTCTGGAAGTCGCGGTAGAGGAAGTGGCGGGTGTCGGCGCCCAGCAGGAAGGTGGCGAAGCGGCGGAAGTCCTTCTCCAGCCGCGCCTCGTTGAAGGGGACGTGGGCCAGCTTGAGGAAGTGGTACTTGAAGTAGTTCAGGTCCCACAGGATCGACTGCCGGTCGAACGCCGCGCGCGGGTACGCCACCGAGTAGTCGACCACCTTGCCGCCCTCCACCTGGAAGCGGGGGAGGATCTCGGCCACGCGCTTGTAGACCGGCACCATCGCGGCGGGGAAGTCGGCGCCCGGGTCTTCCTTGCGCGCCGCGGCCAGCGCGTCGAAGAGGGTGGTCTCGCCCAGGTCCTCTTCCAGGTACGCCCCCGCCTTCTCGTCGACCGCGTAGACCTCGGGCACGGGCAGGCCGATGGAGCGGAAGCTCTCCGTGTACGACAGGAAGGCGCGGTTCTCCTCCCGGTCGGGCCCCACCACGCCGATGGCCGTCTCGTACTGGTCGCCCACCAGCCGGTACATCTGCCGGCTGGAGCCGTCGCCGTCCAGCGGGAGGACGGAGACGGGGCCCTTCCCGAACTTCTGCTTGAAGAGGCGCCGGAAGATCTGCTGCACCACGAACCTCTGTCGAACGTTCGGAAACGAAAACGGGAGCGAAAGATAGCACGCAACGCCGGTGCCGCCAGCAAGACCGCCGCTGGGGCACCGGTCGTTCGGGAGCACCGTGACATCCGGCGTGGACGCTCAGGACTCCAGGGACTGAAAAGAGCTGTGCCGGACGTGAAGGACGTGGACTTCCCGTCCGGCAATGGCGAAGAGAATCCGGTAGTCTCCATGCAGGAGGTGCCGGATCTCCTCTTCCTCATCGTCGCCCTGCGGTGAGAGCCGGCAACGCCGCGGCATCTCGCGCAGCGTGTCGATGGCCTGGTGCAGGCTCAGAAGCCAGCGGTCCGCGTAAGGAGGATAGACCTCGCGGAGGAAGAAGTAGATCTCGCCGATGTCGGCTTCCGCGGATGGCTGGATGATGATCCGGTACTTCACGCAGTACGGCGGCGCTTTTCCGCGCTCTCACGAATCCTCCGGAACGCTTCATCGAGGGGAGTCCCTTCTCCACGCCGCATCGATGCCAGACCGCGCTGCACCCCGAGAGTCGCCTCGGCTTCGTCGAGCCGTTCCAGCAGGCGCCGGTACGCCTCCGCGCTCTGCACCACCACCGCCGCCTTGCCGTTGGTGGTCAATACAGTGGCGCGTCCGGTTTCCAGCAGGCGCTCGATGCGCTCGTGAGGGTCGCGCTCGAAATCGTCGCGAGGAACGAAGTCGAATTCGGAAGGGTGCTCGGGATCGCGCATCAAGCTACTCCGGGGTGAGAGAGACTGCATGGTTACAAGGTGATGACACGGACCGGGAAAAGCAAGAAATGGACTAAACGGACAACGGCCGGCGTATCATATCATACGACTGGCGCTGACTTCTTTGTACCTCGCGAGGTCTCGCCGGTCCTGACGCGGACCCGTATCGCCTCGATCACTTCGCGCGCGGAACGGCCTTCGCCCCGATCGATTGATTCAAAGCCTTCTTGGATCGCGATGATCGTCTCTGCCTGATCAATCCGGTCGAGCAACTCCTGATAGGCACTGGCGCGTTGGACAACGACCTGCGCCTTCGCGTCGACCGACAGAATCGCCGCGCGTCCGGTCTCCTGCAGCCGGCTCAGATGCCCGCGCGGGTCTCGTTCGAAATCGGCGAGCGAATGGAAATCGAACGGCTGCGGATCAAGCTCGTCCCGGTCGGTCATGAGTGCCTCTCCACGAAAGCAGTCGCATAAAATGTACAGAATGGACGCGCCTGTGACAAGATTTGGATTCGTCCGTCGCGCGCGCCGGTGTTATCTTCGCCCCTTCCCGGCCTCCTCACACTCCACCCCTTCCGACCGATGACCGATCGTTACTCGTCACGCCTCCCGGGCTCCGGTTCTCGGAAGCTGATCAGTCTGCTCCCGCTGCTCGCCTTCCTGCTCGGCTGCGGGGGAGACGGAGAGCGCGGCGGCGCGGCGGACGCGCCGGCGTGGCGGGCGGAGCGGGTGGCGACGATCAGCGGGGCGGGAGAGGGGGGCCACGGCGGCGGCGCGGGGGCGG
>DASVWD010000237.1 GCA_036389795.1 Longimicrobium sp. | reverse complement strand
ACCCTCTCCCGAAGTTGGGAGAGGGTGGCGGCTCTAAGGCCGCCGGGTGAGGGCCCCCCGGCGGTGCAGCCGACGCGCTCAGAACACCAGCCCCGCCAGCACCGGCACGATCAGCGAGCGCACCGGCCGCACGTCGCCGGTGACGCGCACCATGGTGTCGGCCAGCGCGGGGCGGCGGGCGAAGCGGTCGGCCACCGCGCCCAGCAGCGCCGGGCGGGCGACGAACGCCTCGACCACCCGCTGCAGCCGCTCGCCGGGGGCGAAGGCGCGCCGCCGCTCGTGCTCGTACGGCTGCAGCTTCCGCCGCGACGTGTCGCCCGCGCCGAGCGCCCTGTCCGCGACCTCCGCCGCCAGCGCGGCCCCCCGCAGCGCGCGGTAGATCCCCTGGCCGGTGAACGGATCATAGTACCCGGCCGCGTCGCCAACAAGCAGCGCCCCGTCGGCCACCGCGCGCCGCACCGGCCAGTCGAACGGCCCCGTCGCCAGCACCTCGTCCACCCGCTGCAGCCAGGGGAAGCCGTACTCCGCCAGCGCGCGGTCGAAGTACCCCGCCGGGTCGCCGCCCACGCGCTTCGCCTCCTCCCCCGCGGCCACCACCGTCACGTTCGCCAGCTCCCCGCCCACCCCGGCCACGCCCAGGCAGCCGCGGCGGGAGACGTGCACCTCGCCGCGCCCGCCCTCGCCGCGGAAGCCGGCCACGTGCGCGGTGAGGGCGACCTTGCGCAGCCTGGGAGGGCGGGCCAGCAGCTCCAGGCGGCGGACGAGCACGGAGCGCAGCCCGTCCGCCCCGATCACCAGGCGGGCGCGCACCTCCCGCTCGCCGCCCTCCGCGCGGACGCGCACCCCGGCGACGCGGCCCCCGTCGCGCACCACGTCCACGACGTGCCCGGTGCGCGTCTCCGCGCCCCGGCGCCCGGCGTGGCGGAAGAGGATGTCGTCCAGCACCAGGCGGGGAATGGCGACGCCCTGCTCCGCCGCGTCGAACCACCCCTCGAACGCGTGCCCCGCCCCCGCGCCGATCCGCCACCCCGCCAGCCGCCCGGGCCCGGCCGCCTCCACCTCGTCCCAGACGCCCAGCTCCCGCAGCGCCCGCACGCCCGCCGGGTTCACGCACTCCGCGCACGGCTTGCGGCGGGGGAACGCGGCGCGGTCCAGCAGCAGCACGTCGCGCCCGGCCTGCGCCAGCCGCGCCGCCGCCGCCGCGCCCGCCGGCCCGGCGCCGACCACCACCACCTCCCGCGACTCGGGAGCGCCGCTCATCGCCCGCCCTCCTTCTCGTGGACCAGCGCCAGGCGGAAGGGGAAGTGCGCGTGGACGCGGGCGCTCGCCAGCCCGGCCCGCGCGGCCAGCGCGCTCAGCTCGTTCGGCGTGAACGAGCGGCGCACCGAGAGCGGGCCGTCGTGGCGGGTCACCGGGTGCCGCCGCCAGACCGTCGCCGCCAGGAGGCGCGCCCCCAGCAGCGCCGCCCGGGAGCGCGCCAGGTCGTTGACGATCACCCCGATGCGGGCCACGCGCGCCAGCTCCCGCAGCACCCGCAGGTCGTCGCCCTCCCCGAAGTGGTGCAGCGCCGTCGAGCAGAGCGCGAAGTCGAACGAAGCGTCGGGGTAGGGGAGCCGCAGCGCGTCCGCGTACTCCACCGCCACCGCCGGCTCCGCGGCCGTGTGCGCGCGGGCCAGCTCCAGCGTCGTCGGGTGGTTGTCGGTCGCCACGATCTCGACTCCGGTGCCGCGGCGGCGCGCCCACTCCGCCACCGCCAGGGGGATGTCGCCCGAGCCGGTGCCCACGTCCAGGATCCGGTAGCGCTCGCGCGGGTGCCGGTCGGCCAGCCCGGCGAGATGGTGCAGGAGGACGCGGGTGCCGCCCAGCCAGCGGTTGACCGCGCGCAGGTCGGCCAGCGAGCGCGCCAGCTCCGCCCGGTCCTGCCCGGGCTCGTCCATCCGCTCGGCGCCCTCCGCCCGCGCCAGGCCGCTCATCCGTGCAGCGCCTGCCGCACGCGCTCCGCCGGGTCGGCCACGGCCTCCGCGAGCGCCGCCTCGTCCAGCGTGAGCACCTGCCCGTCGCGGTAGAGCACGCGGCCCTTCACCGCCGTCAGGATCACGTCCGTACCCCGCGCCGCGTGGAAGAGCGCCGCCACGGGGTCGTGCACCGGGCGCACGTGCGGCGCCCTGAACGACACCGCGCAGAGGTCCGCGTCCTTCCCGGGCTCCAGCGCCCCCACGCGGTCGTCGATCCCCAGCGCCCGCGCCCCGTCCAGCGTCACCAGCCGCAGCAGGTCGGGGCCGGAGAGGAACGAGCCCGAGGCCAGCCGCCCGCGGTGGATCAGCTCGCAGATCCTCGCCTCCTCCAGCAGGTCCAGGCGGTTGTTGCTCCCCACCGAGTCGGTGCCCAGCCCCACCCGCACGTTCTGGCCGCGCAGCTCCGGTAGCCGCGCCACCCCGTGCCCCAGCTTGGCGTTGGCCACCGGGCAGTGCGCCACCGCGCACCCCGTGTCGCGCAGCCGGGCCACGTCGTCGTCGTCCGTCCACACGCAGTGGATGAGGAGCGGCCGCGCCCGCAGCACCCCCAGCCGGTCCAGCATCTCCACCGTCGAGCGCCCCCGCGGCGGCGTTTCGATCCCGCGCGCCCGGAGGCCCGGCGCGAAGTCGCCCTCGCCGCGGGTGATCAGCTCGCGCTCGATCTCGCTCTCCGCCGCGTGCACCGCCATCGGCAGCCCCTCGGCGCAGGCGTAGCGCGCCACCGCGCTGAAGAGCCGGTCGGACACCGTATACGGCGCGTGCGGCGAGACGCCGATCCGCACCAGCTCCGTCTCCTCGCGCCGCAGCTCCTCCACCGCGCGCTGCAGCTCCGCCATCGAATCCTCGCACTGGCGCGGGTCGGGGCCGAACACCTCGCGGTACACCAGCCCGCGCAGGCCCGCCTCCTTGAGCGCGTGCACCGCCGCGGCCGAAGTCTCCGTGGCCGCCAGCGTGGTCATCCCCGCGCGCAGCGCCTCCACCAGCGTCCACCGCGCGGCCAGCGCGTAGTCCCCGTCGCGCAGCGCCGCGCGCTTGGCTCCCACCAGCCGCAGGATCCAGTTGCTGAAGCGCAGGTCCTCCAGCGCGCCGCGGAAGAGCGCGAGCTCCGGGTGGGCGTGCACGTTCACCAGCCCGGGGAGCAGCGCCGCCTCGCCCAGCTCCACGACCAGCGCCCCTTCGGGGGGCTCGATGGCCGCGCGCGGGCCCACCGCGGCGATGCGGCCGTCGGTGCCCACCATCACCGCCCCGTCGCGCACCGGCTCGCTGGTGACGGGCAGCACCCAGGCCGCCCGGTAGATCGTCAGTCGCGGTTCGTCGCTCATCCGTTCCCGTCTCCCCCTCTGCTTCCCTCCGGACGAATGCAATTCTAGGGCACTCGCCCTCCCCCGGCACGCCTTTGGAAGACGAAGTGCGTGAGTGCGGAAGTGCGCTCCCCCGGTGCCGCAGGTCGATCCTACGCACTAACGCACTAACGCACTAACGCACTAACGCACTGCGGTTCCGGGCGTGTCCCTCCGCTGCGCTCCGGGCCGGGCTGCGCGCGCGGTAGGGCACGGTACCGCTGTGCCCAACCGCGCCGGGCCCGCGTCGGCCGAAACTGCCCGGCCGCCCCGGTCCCGGCCCTGTCGGGCGCGCATCCCTCACGCGACCCCCGGAACGGGGAGCAGGTACGGGGAAACGGCCGGAGCTGCTACCCGTCCCCGGCTCGTCCGTCCCGTCCACCCCGTCCCGGGATCGGGAAGGGAGGCCGCCGCTCCTGAGCGGCCGGTGAGTGCTTCTCCCGGGCACGCAGCGACCGACCCGGCACTCACGTGCGCAGGTGGTCACGCGCCACCCTCCGTCCGCCCCCGAACCAAAACCCTCGTATTTTCCGGCTTGTCTTGACACCATCACCCCCCCGTCTTAGATAATCCTTCCGTCCTTGTGAAAGTGTTCCAACGGCGTGTAGGGTAAAAATTTAGCACCCGCGGGCGCCCCGGTGCGTCCGCCCGCCGCCGTGCCGTTCTCCCTGCTCCGAGCGTTTCCGCGTCCGGCTGCGCCCACCCGGCACCGCCCGCGGTAATCCGTCAGACGATCCCCTGGCCCGGCTGCCCGGCGCGTCCAGCCCGGCCGTTCCCGCCCACGTTCCCCAGGAGCCCTCGACCTCGCGGAGACGCGCCCGCTGTGCAGGATGAAGCCCCGAGCCCTCGCGCGGACCCGCTTCCGCGCCGGGCGGCCGGGCACGCCCCACGGCCCGCGAAGCGTCCGCTGCGGGCGTGATCGATTCACGGCAGGTCACGGAGGACGGACAGAATGAGAACATTGCGCTGTGCGCTGCGGGCCCTCGCGCTCGCCGCGGGCCTGGTCCCGGCTGCGCTCGCGGCCCAGGAGCCCGTGCGGATCACCGGCCGCACCACCGGCCCCACCGGCGAGGCCGAGTCGGCCGTGCTGGTGCGGATCCCCAGCCTGAACGTGGGCGTCACCTCGAGCCCCGACGGCAGCTACACCCTGGTGGTCCCCGGCGCCCGCGTGCGCGCCGGGCAGCAGGTGACCATCACCGCGTCGCGGGTGGGCCTGGAAACCCAGAGCCGCTCCATCACCCTCACCCCCGGCGCCACCCTCACGCAGAACTTCCAGCTCGGCCGCGACGCCCTGCAGCTGGAGGCGATCGTCGCCACCGGCGCCGGCACCGAGACCCGCGCCGAGCGCCTCGGCACCGCGCGCGCCACCGTGTCGCAGGAGCAGCTCCAGCGCGCCAACGAGCCCAACGTGATCGCCGCGCTGGCGCAGAAGGCGCCCAACGTGATCACCACCCAGGCCAGCGGCGAGCCGGGCGCCGGCACCTCGCTCCGCATCCGCGGCACCAGCACCCTGGTGGGCAACGACGAGCCCCAGATCATCGTGGACGGCGTGCCGATCAACAACAACGCCCGCTCCACCAACAACCCGCAGACGGGCGGCAACCTGGGCGGCGTCGTCTCCACCAACCGGGCGTTCGACATCAACCCCGACGACATCGCCTCGATCGAGATCCTCAAGGGGCCGGCCGCCACCTCGATCCTGGGCGCCAGCGCCGGCGCCGGCGGCGCCATCCTGATCACCACCAAGCGCGGCCGGCCGGGCGAGACGCGCTACACGCTGCGCTCCTCCCTGCAGTTCGACGAGGTGCCGCGCTTCGTCCCGCTGCAGCGGCGCTTCGGCTCCGGCACGGGCGGCGTGGCCACCCCGTGCCTGGCCAACCCCACCCCCGGGTGCACGCACAACAACCCCACCTGGGGGCCCGCGCTGGCGGCGGGGACGCCCACCTACAACCACGCCGCCGAGCTCTTCGAGGGCGGCCAGATGTGGGACAACACGATGACCATGTCGGGCGGCAGCGACCGCACCACCTTCTACCTCTCGGTGGGCGCGCTCCGGCACGACGGCTTCATCGTGAGCGACAACGACAGCTACGAGCGCTACACGGTGCGCTTCAACGGCGACCACCGCGTGCTGGACAACCTGCGCGTGGGCGGCAGCGTGGCGTACGTGCAGACCGAGGGCAGCTTCGTCTCGCGCGGCAACAACGTGAACGGGCTCCTGCTGGGCGCGCTGCGCACCCCGCCCGAGTTCAACAACCGCGAGTACCTCGACCCGCAGTTCGGGCTGCACCGGAGCTACCGCTTCCCGATGCCGCGCCAGCAGGACCTGATCAACGCCAACCGCGGCTTCGACAACCCGTTCTTCGCCATCTACGAGCACCCGAACCTGGGCGAGGTCGGGCGCGTGTACGGGAACATCAACGCCAACTGGCAGGCGCTGCCCTGGCTGGTGGTCAACTACAACCTGGGCGCCGACTACTCCAACGACGACCGCACCGAGGCGCTGCACGTCTCCGCGTCGGGCGCGGCCGCGGGCGGCACCGTCACCCGCTGGCAGTTCTACGATCGCATCATCGACAGCAACCTGACGGCCACCGCCAGCTACTCGCTGGGCTCGAGCCTCTCGGGCACCGTGAGCCTGGGGCAGAACCTGAACGAGACCTACTTCCGGCAGATCTTCGTCAACGCCCAGCAGCTCATCGCGCCCAAGCCGTACAAGCTCTCCAACACGGTCAACCGCAGCCCGCCCAACGACGCCGAGACCCGCCGGCGCCTGGAGGGCTACTTCGCCCAGGCCGAGCTCGACGTGGCCGACCAGCTCTTCCTGACGGCCCGCATCCGCAACGACGGCGCCTCCACCTTCGGCACCGAGACCAACCGGGCCTGGTACCCGGGCGCGAGCGCGGCGTGGACGTTCACCCGCACGCTGGGGATCCCGGAGGGCTTCCTCTCGCTCGGCAAGCTGCGCGTGGCGTACGGCCAGAGCGGCCAGGAGCCGGCCGCCTACCAGCTGCAGGACATCTTCACCAACGCCGGGATCGGCGACTTCAGCCCCGGCTCGATCCTGGTGCCCACCCTGGGCGGCTTCGGCGGGCTGTACACCGGCGGCAACCGGGGCAACCCGGGGATCAAGCCGGAGCGCGTGGCCGAGCTCGACGCGGGCGTGGACCTGGCCTTCCTGGGCGAGCGCGCCGACCTGGCGCTCACCTACTACAGCTCGCACGCCGAGGACGTGATCTTCGCCGTGCAGACGCCGCCGTCCACCGGCGCCACCTCGGTGACGCTGAACGCGGGCGAGATCCAGAATCGCGGCTGGGAGCTGGCGTTCAACGTGCGGCCGCTGGAGGCGCGCAGCGTCTCGCTCAACCTGGGCGTGAACTGGGCGCGCAACCGCAACAAGGTGCTCTCCCTGGGCGAGATCGCCCCCGGCATCCCGCGCGAGATCACCGGGTACAGCACCTCGTTCACCGGCAGCACCACGCACGCGCAGGTCGGCGAGCCGGTGGGGATCTTCCGCGGCTTCGGCTGGGCCCGCTGCGGCATCAGCCCCAACACCTTCACCTCGGGCGGCACCACCTACAACATCGAGAGCGCCTGCGCGGGCGCCCCCGAGGGCGCGCTGTACCTTGACGCCAACGGGCTGCCCGTCCTCGATCCCAACGAGCGCATCATCGGCGACCCGAACCCCGACTGGACGGCCGGCATCAACGCCGAGCTGAACATCCGCGGCGTGCGGCTCTCCGCCTTCCTGGACCATCGCCACGGCGGGCAGACCTTCAACATGACCAAGGGCTCGCTCCTCTCGCTCGGCACGCACGCCGACACCGAGATCCGCGACCAGCCGGCGCAGCCGTTCCAGCACTGGTACCCGGGCGAGACCGTGGTGGGCCCCGGGAGCGGCGTGGCCGTGCAGCTGGGCCAGAGCTGGTTCCAGAGCCTGGGCGGCCTGGGAGCGGCGCGCGAGCACCTGATGGAGGACGCCACCTTCACGCGGCTGCGCGAGGTGTCGCTGGCCTACACCTTCGACCAGCCGTCGCTCCGGCGCAGGCTCGGCCTCAGCTCCATCGACGTCCGGGTCTCCGGGCGCAACCTGAAGCTGTGGTCCGACTACAAGGGGTTCGACCCCGAGGTGCACACCGGCGGCGCGGCGGTGGCCAACCGCGGCATCGACTGGTTCACCAACCCGATCTCGCGGGCCTGGGTGTTCTCCATCGGGTTGAACCGCTAGCCTTGGAAGAGAGAAGCGACCAATGCAGAGATATCTCAAGACGGCCGGGGTCCTGGCGCTCACCGCCGGAATCGCCGGCTGCGGCGACGGGTTCCTGACCGGGCCGGGGCTGACGGAGAACCCGAACCAGCCGATCGAAGCCTCGCTGGACCAGCTGTTCGTGGCCATGCAGGCGCGGCAGTTCGTGGCCCAGGAGGGGCAGCTCGCCCGCCTGGCGGCGATCTGGACGCAGCAGCTCACCGGGATCTTCAACCAGCAGCTCGAGTGGGGTACCAAGTACCTCGTCACCGAGAACGACCTCAGCGGCCACTACAACCACTTCTACGTGGGCGGCGGGCTGCTGGACCAGCGCAAGATCCAGCAGCTGGCGGTGGCCGCCGGGAACACCAAGATGGAGGCCATCGCCAAGGTGTGGGAGGCGTTCACCATCGGCACCGCCACCTCGATGTTCGGCGACGTGGCCTACAGCGAGGCGGTGAACCCCGACATCCGGACGCCCCACCTGGATCCGCAGCAGCAGGTGTACGCCGACATCCAGGCCCTGCTGGACGAGGCGATCACGCAGCTCGGCAGCGCGCCGGCCGGCGCCATCGCCTCCGACCTGGTCTACAACGGCAACGCGGGCCGCTGGCAGCGGGCGGCGTACACGCTCAAGGCCCGCTACCACCTGCACACGGCGCCCAAGCTGGGCCAGGCGGCGTACCAGGCGGCGCTGGCGGCCGCGCAGAACGGGATCAACGAGGCCCCGGCGAACGTCAACGAGGCGGTGCACGGGCAGGCGGCGGGCGACTTCCGCTCCTTCCACGGCAACACGCTCGACGACGCCAACATCTGGTCGCAGTTCCTCACGGCGCGCGCCGACATCGCGGCCGGCAAGCGCCTGGTCGACGTGCTGGTGGCGCGCGGCAACGACCCGCGGCTGGCGGGCTACTTCGACCCGGCCAGCGACGGGCAGTACCGCGGCTCCAACCAGTGGGGCGCGGGGCCGTCGCCGTGGTCGCTGGTGGACGCGTCCACCCGCACCGCGCGCACCTTCCGCCAGCCGTACATCACCTGGACCGAGAACCAGCTGATCATCGCCGAGGCCCAGTTCCAGCTGGGCAACCTGCCGGCGGCGCTCAACGCCGTGAACGCGGTGCGCACGGCGCTGGGGATGCCGGGGCTGCCGGGGCCGATCACGCTCGAGCAGATCATGGTCGAGAAGTGGATCGCCCAGTTCCAGAACATCGACGTGTACAGCGACTGGCGGCGCACCTGCTACCCGCGGCTGGTGCCGGGCGGGCCCACCGTGAACGTGTCGGCGGCCTCGATCCCGGGGCGGGTGCCCTACGGCTCCAGCGAGCGGCTGCAGAACCCGAACGTGCCGGCGCCGTCGGCGCAGCCGGCGAAGAACTGGACCTACGACCAGATCACCTGCCCCTCGACGGGCGGGACGATCTGA
Organism: Longimicrobium sp.; assembly: GCA_036389795.1. Classification (NCBI taxonomy): domain Bacteria; kingdom Pseudomonadati; phylum Gemmatimonadota; class Longimicrobiia; order Longimicrobiales; family Longimicrobiaceae; genus Longimicrobium; species Longimicrobium sp. Next base: position 11,193 of record DASVWD010000237.1, on the reverse strand, counting down.
CCCGGTGACCGGAAGTCGCGGTATCGGAACGACCTTCACCTCGGCCCGGTGCGCGCCCAGCCACCGGGCCGAGCCCCACTTCACCCTGGAGGAAAGCGCAACGATGCTACGGTCTGTGGTCGGTCCCCGCGCCGGGGAGGTCCGCGCGGCGCCCGCCTGGCGGCGCCCGGTGGGCGCGTGCCTGCTGGCCTCGCTCCTCCTGTCCGCCTGCTACCGCACCACCCCGCTGCCGCTGTCCGCGCCCGCGCCGGGCACGCGCATCATGGCGGAGCTCACGCCGCAGGGGAGCGTGGAGATGGCGCCCACGATCGGCTCGGGCGTGCACGCCGTGGAGGGGATCACGGCGGGGGCGCGGCAGGGCGAGCTGGACATCTCGCTCCTGCGCGTGATCCAGAACGGCGGCACGGGCGTCGAGTGGAACCGCGAGGTGGTGCGCTTCCCCGTGACGGCGCTGGGCAGCGTGGGCGAGCGCCGCCTCGACCGGACGCGCACCTACGCGGCGGCCGGCGGCCTGACGGTGCTGGCGATCGTGCTGGGCAGGATCTTCGCGAACAGCCTGTTCGAAGGCTCCGGCACCGAGGAGCCGCCCCCGCCCCCGCCCCAGTGAGCGGAAGCGGCGGGGCCTCACGCAGAGTCGGCAGAGTCAGCAGAGGAGCCGCCTCCGCCGGGCCTGCGCGAGGAAAGCCTGCACACGGAGAAAACGGAGAGACAGAGCCAACCTCTGTCTCTCCGCTTTCGTTTTCGGTGTGATACCAGGTCCGGATGAACCCATGGCAGATGATCGACCGCGAAGCTGATCCGCTGATCGAGCCTCACACGGAGTCAACGGAGTCAACGGAGAAAAACCTCGATCACTCCGTCGACTCCGTGTGATACAGACTTCGAAAGATCCGTGGGTGCTTGCCGTCATTCTGAGGCCCGGCCACACCGAACCAGCATCTGCACGGATCGTCGCAGGGCCGAAGAATCTTCTCACCCTGGCAGGTGGGTTGGGCGCGGTAGCGACACGGATGCCCGCTTGCCTCATCCACCCGTTGTTCATCCGGACTCGGTATGATTCAAAACCCGGCGTGCTTGCCGGGCTCCAAAGAACTCGGGCGCCCGTTCCGTCCGCGGAGGCGGAGCGGCGGGTGCCCGGGAGTTTCGCTCGGCTCAGGTCGCCGGCGGCCTGCCTAAGTATTCTCTCCCCGGCGGGTCCAGATCACGATCACGCCGCAGCGGGAGTTCTGGATGCCGGAGTTGAACTGCGGGGGCAGCCCCGCCGCGCCGGTGTAGACCTCGATGGCGGCCACGTCCTCGGGGCGGACGAAGGTGTTGATGCCGATGTCGGCCGAGACCCGGAAGGGGGCGCCGTTGACGTAGTAGACCAGGGGGCAGCTCCGCTGTCCGGCCAGGCCGGTGGTGCGCCCGGTCTGCACCATCTGGCTGGTGCCGAAGGGGCCGGGCACCCCGTCGACCATCACCCCCGGCACGCGCCGCAGCACGTCGGTCAGCTGCCGCGGCTGCATCCGCTCGATCTGCTCGCGGGTGAAGAAGTGGCCGTTGCCGCGGCTCCTGCGCTGGTAGAACCCCTGCAGCTGGGGCGGGAGCGCGGCCATGGCGCTCACCTCCAGCTCGGCCAGCGCCACCGGGTCCGCCTCGAGCGTCACCGCCACCTGCAGCACCTCGCCCGCCACCAGCTCCACGCCGACCTTCGCGTCGCGGTAGCCCACGGCGTGGACGACGAGCGTCTGGCTCCCCGCGGGGAGGCCGTTGATGCGGAAGCGGCCGCCGCGCTCGCTGAGCGCGGCGAAGCCCGTCCCCTCCAGCCCGACGCGGGCCTGGGACAGGCGCAGCCCGTCGCTGCCGGTGACGGTGCCGGCCACGGCGGACGCGCGTTCCTGTGCCTCCGCGAGGGTCGAGCCGCCGGAGAGCGCGAGACCCACCGCGAGCGCCACGCGCCCCCACGGGGAGCGGGGGAGAGACGGGCGCCACGCCGCGGCGGAAAGCGGGAGGGGCGTATCCATGTAGAGATCCCTCGGGGCGGCCCGCACAGGGGGGATGCTGGCACGGGAGTGCCCGCCGACGTCGAGCGGCTCGATCGTCTCCCCGAACATGCCTCCGCCTCCACCGGAAATGATGCGGGGCATTGCCGCAATCGTCAAGCCATTCCGCCACAAAACGGCGGTTTCCACGCCGGCTGCTCCTGCCGATGACCAGACTTCCGCTCCGCTCCCTCGCTCGTCCCCGCCATCCTCCCGCCCGCAGCGGCGCCGCCGTTGAAGCCTCGCGGTGTTTACGAGGCTTTCTGCAGTCGTTGCCGCGGCTTGAGCCGCCCCGGCGCCCCGTTGACAGTGGACGGACGCCGCGGGAGATTGCGCCCACACTCCGGAACCCGTCCACGCCAACGGCCGATGTCGCTCACGCCGTCCTTTTCCGAGCTCGTCTCGCTGGCGCGAGAGGCCACGCTGGTCCCCGTGCGGCGCGAGCTGCTCTTCGACACCGACACCGCGGTCACCGCCTACCACAAGCTGGCGCGGCCGCCCTTCGGCTTCCTGCTCGAGTCGGTGGTGGGCGGCGAGACGTGGGCGCGCTGGACGTTCCTGGGCACCGAGCCGCGCGGCGCCTGGCGGCTGGACGGCGACCGCGTCTCGCGCTGGACGCCGGAGGCGGGGTGGAGCGAGCCCGAGCCTTCCGCCGACCCGCTGGGCGACTTCGGCCGGCTGCTGGCCGAGCACGCCCCCGCCGACGCGCCGGGGCTGCCGCGCTTCTGGGGCGGCGCCGTGGGCTTCTTCGGCTACGACGTCGTGCGCCTCATCGAGCGGCTGCCGAACGCGCCGCCGCGCGACCGGGAGCTCCCCGACGCGCTCTTCCTGCTCACCGGCGCCGTGGTGGCCGTCGACAACCTCTTCGGCCGCGCGCACCTGGTCTCCCCCGTCGACACGCGCGGGGCGGACGAGCCCGAGCTGCGCCGCCGCTACGACGCCGCCGCGGCCGAGCTCGACGCGCTCGCCCGGCGGCTGCGCGAGGGGGCGCCGCCCGCGCCGCTCGCGCTCGCGCCCCGCCCCGCGGCCGACCCGCCCTTCCGCAGCAACTTCACGCGGCCCGAGTTCGAGGAGCGCGTCCGTCGCGTGCAGGAGTACATCCGCGCCGGCGACGCCTTCCAGGTGGTGCTCTCGCAGCGCCTCACGGTCGACCTGGCGGCGGAGCCGTTCGACCTCTACCGCGTGCTGCGCGCCCTCAATCCCTCGCCCTACCTCTTCTACCTGGAGCTGGGGGGCTTCCGGCTGGTGGGCTCCTCGCCCGAGGTGATGGTGCGGCTGGAGGACGGCAGGGTGACCGTGCGCCCGATCGCCGGCACCCGCCGCCGCGGGAAGGACGCGGCCGAAGACGCCGCGCTCGCCGCCGACCTGCTGCGCGACCGGAAGGAGCTGGCCGAGCACCTGATGCTGCTGGACCTGGGGAGGAACGACGTGGGGCGCGTGGCGACCTACGGCAGCGTGCGCGTGCCGGCGCGCATGGTGGTGGAGAAGTACTCGCACGTGCTGCACCTGGTCTCCACCGTCGAGGGCGACCTGCAGGGCGGCCTCTCGGCGGTGGACGTGCTGCGGGCCTCCTTCCCGGCGGGGACCGTCTCGGGCGCCCCCAAGGTGCGCGCCATGGAGATCATCGACGAGCTGGAGACGGTGCGGCGCGGCCCCTACGCGGGGGCGGTGGGGCACTTCTCGCACGGCGGCCAGGCGATGGACACGGCCATCGCCATCCGCACCGTGGTGGCCGAGGGGGGCCGCGCCCACGTGCAGGCCGGCGCCGGGATCGTGGCCGACTCCGACCCGGCGTCGGAGTACGAGGAGACGCTCAACAAGGCGCGCGCGCTGCTGTTCGCGGCGCAGGCCGCGGGGGCGGGGAGTGCGTGAGTGTGAGAGTGCGAGAGTGCGAGAGTGCGAGAGTGCGAGTACGACGGTGCCGCTGCGCTCCGGAGCGCGTTCCGCGAGCTGTCGTGCAGTCGAGAGTCACGCTTCTCTGGCTGTCGCCGCGGCGGGCTGGAGGGCGGGGTGCAGAGACCGATCTATCCAGCGGACCTCCTCGCGGCCAACCGATCCCGCGGGTGCGGGATCATAGGGACGCGCCGCGGCACGGCGGCTGGGGCCCCGCGCTGGAGCGGGTGGGCTTGACACCGCCGAACGCGCCATCTATCCATACGGGCGTTCTCGTTTTTCCGGAAACATGCGCCCGGAGCCCACTTGGCGCCCCACCGGCGCCGGCAGCGTCTCCGGTGCGCACGCGGGTCCCGCCGGTTCCCCGGGGTGTCACGCTCCCCGCGGCCCGGGCGTTGTGTTTCGGTTGCGGTGCTCCACGCGAGGACGTCCCCCACCTTTCGCAAAGGAGGCGCGAGCGAGCCTACGTTTCTTCGCAGACAGGGACGAACTCCGCGCTCGAGGCGCGTGAGCGTCCCCGGTAAGGGAAGGTCCCGGAGCGGGGAGGCGCCGATCCCTGTAGGCGCCCGGCCCGCGCGATCCCGGCAGTCCTAACCCTGGCGGCCCGTCCCGGCCGCCGGAATCCCAGGAGGCCTTGGAATGAGAAAGCTTCGCCGGCTGCTCGCGACCCTGGTCGCCGCGGCCTTCGCGCCCGCCGCGCTGCTGGCCCAGGAGCCGGCCACGGTGAGCGGGCGCGTGACGAACGCGTCCGGAGCGCCCGAGAACGCGGTGCTGGTCCGCATCGAGGCGCTCGGCGTCGGCACCACCACCAGCGCCGACGGCAGCTACCGCCTGGTGATCCCCGCCTCGCGCGTGCGCGCCGGGCAGCAGGTCACCATCACCGCCAGCCGCGTGGGCCTGGCGGCCTCGTCGCGGCCCATCACCCTCTCCCCCGGCGCCAACCTCACGCAGAACTTCCAGCTCGGCGCCGACGTGCTGCAGCTGGAGCAGATCGTGGCCACCGGGCAGGGCACCGCCACCACGCGCGCCCGCGCCACCGCCACGGTGAACACCGTGCGCGCCGAGGAGATCGAGCAGAGCCAGGAGAACAACGTGGTGGCCGCCCTGGCGGGCAAGGCGCCCAACGTGCTGGTCACCTCCTCGGCGGGCGACCCCGGCGCCGGCGCCTACATCCAGATCCGCGGCGCGGCCTCGGTGGTCGGCGGCACGCAGCCCCTGATCGTGGTCGACGGCACCCCGATCGAGAACGGCTCGTACCGCATCGAGGACTACGACAACGACAACCCGGCCGCCGGCGGCACCACCGGCACCGTGGTCACCAACCGGGCCGGCGACATCAACCCCAACGACATCGCCGACATCCAGATCCTCAAGGGCGGCGCCGCCACCGCGCTCTACGGCTCGCGCGGCGCCAACGGCGTGGTGCTCATCACCACCAAGAGCGGCCGCGCCGGGCAGACCCGCGTCGCCTTCAGCACCACCTACTCCAGCGACGAGGTCAACCGGACGGTGCCGCTGCAGACCCAGTACGGGCAGGGTCTCAACGAGGCCGCGCTGGGCGGCGACATCAACGACGTGATCCCCTTCACCACCTCGTACGGCGCGCCGATCCCCGCGGGGACCCCGGTCTACGACCACGCCAACGAGATCTACCGCACCGGCAACCGCTGGGAGAACAACCTGACGCTCTCCGGCGGCAGCGAGCGCACCACCTACTACCTGTCGCTGGGGCGGCTCGACCACCAGGGCGTGATCGTGGGCCCGCAGAGCTACGACCGCACCACGGTGCGGCTGAAGGGGACGCACTCCTTCGCCGACGACCTGACCCTGGGCGGCAACTTCGCCTACACCAAGGGGCAGGGCGACTTCGTGCAGATGGGGTCCAACATCTCCGGCGTCCAGCTGGGGGCGCTGCGCACCCCGCCCAACTTCAACAACCAGCCGTACCTGGACCCGGTCACCGGGCTGCACCGCTCGTACCGCTGCAACACCGGCAGCTGCGTGGCCACGCTCGACGTCGGCCGCGGCTACGACAACCCGTTCTGGGTGGCCAACGAGATGCCGAACGAGTCGGAGGTCGACCGCTCCTTCGGCAACATCAACCTCGACTACGCGCCGCTGGACTGGCTGCGGCTCTCCTACATCCTGGGCGCCGACTACTCGCTCGACAACCGGCGCACCATCTTCCCCAAGAGCTCCTCGGACTTCCCGGCGGGGCGGATGATCCGGGCCGACCTGGAGACGTTCCAGATCGAGAGCCGGCTGCTGGCCACGCTCACGCGCAGCTTCGGCGAGAACGCCGTGGGGACGCTGTCGGTGGGGCAGAACCTGAACCAGTCGCAGTTCAGCCGCTACCAGGTCAACGGCAACACCCTGATCTACGGCGCCAACCAGCTGGACTTCGCCGTCGACAAGATCACCAACGAGTACCGCTCCACCACGCGCACCGACGGCTACTTCGCCAACGGCGAGGTGACCCTCTTCGACCAGCTGACCCTCACGGGGAACCTGCTGAACGAGGGCTCCTCCACCTTCGGCGGCGACGGCAAGCGCTTCTGGTACCCGGGCGTGGGCGTGTCCTGGCAGGTGAGCCGGCTGGGGATGTTCGACAACCTGTCGTGGCTCGACAACCTGAAGGTGCGCGCCAACTACGGCGTGTCGGGGCGCCAGCCCCCGGTGTTCTCGTCCGAGGGCGGCTTCGACCGCGGCGCCTTCTTCGACGGCTGGATCAGCATCGGGCTGGAGTCGATCTACGGCGGCAGCGACGGGATCTTCACCGACCCGATCCTGGGCAACCCCGACATCAAGCCCGAGCGCAAGAAGGAGTGGGAGGCCGGCTTCGACGTGGGCTTCCTGGGCGGCAGGATCGGGCTGGGCTTCACCTATTACGACCGCACCACCGAGGACATGATCCTGCTGGTGGAGCTGCCGCCCTCCAGCGGCTTCAGCTTCCAGTACCAGAACGCCGCGCGGGTCGACAACGACGGGATCGAGCTCACCCTGGACCTGAACCCGATCCAGCGCGACAACTTCGGGTGGACGGTGAACGCGCAGTACGCGCGCAACCGCAGCTGCGTGAAGGACCTCTCGGGCTCGGAGAGCGTGGGGCTCAACGGCTTCACCGGCGCGGTGGTCTCGCTGGTGGCCCCCGAGGCCAACGGCGGCAGGTGCGCGCCCTTCGGCGTGTTCTTCGGCGACGACTGGCTGCGCTTCGGCGTGGGCGGGCGCAACCCCGAGACGGGGAACCCGCTGGACAGCGACTTCCCCGACGCCCCGGCCGGCGCCATCTTCATCGGCTCCGACGGCTTCCCGGTCCCCGACCCGCAGTCGCGCATCATCGGCGACCCGAACCCCGACTGGACGGGGAGCATCCGCAACACCTTCACCCTGTTCAACAACCTGCGCATCTCGGGGCTCGTCGACGTGAGCCAGGGCGGGCAGATGTGGAACGGGACCAAGGGCGCGCTGACGTTCTTCGGCACGCACATCGAGACGCTGCCCTTCCAGGGCGCCGGCACCACGGGCGCCTTCGGGCAGGACTTCTACAGCGACTGGGAAGTGGCCGGCCCCGGCGCCGGGACCGACGTGACGCTCAACTGGGCGACCTGGACGGTGGACGGCTTCGGCAGCAGCTTCACCGGCCCCTCGGTCACCAACATCGAGGACGCCAGCTTCGTGAAGCTGCGCGACATCTCGGTCTCGTACACGCTCGACCAGCCGTGGCTGCGCCGCCGCTTCGGGATGAGCAGCATGAACATCACGCTCAGCGGCCGCAACCTGAAGACCTGGACCGACTACACCGGGATCGACCCCGAGTCGAACCTGACCGGCCAGAGCGTGGGGCGCGGGATCGACTACTTCAACAACCCGCAGACCCGCTCGTGGGTCATTTCGGTCAACCTGAACCGCTGACCCGCGCGAGGACATGACCATGCGAAAGACGACCAAGCGGGCCGGCCGCGCCCTGGGCGCGGCCCTCCTGGCGGGGTCGCTGGGTGCCTGCGACTTCATCAGCGGCGTTCCCGACAACACCAACCTGTTGACGGACGCGCAGGCCGGCCAGCTCTTCACCTCGATCCAGGTGAACACGATCTTCTTCAACGAGGGGCAGCTCTCGCGGCTCACCGCGATGTGGCTGAACCAGATCGCGGGGACCGACCGGCAGTTCGCCATCCTCGACCAGTACGTGATCGACGAGGAGGACGTCGACGTCGAGATGGCGGCCATCTACGGCGCCGGCGGCCTGCAGGACATCCGGCTGGCCCGCGAGAAGGCGGTGGCGGCCGGCCACACGCGCTTCGCGGCGATCCTCAAGATCCACGAGGCGTTCCTGTTCGGGATGGCGGCGAGCCTCTGGGGCGACATCCCGTACAGCGGCGCGGGCGACCCCACCACCGACGCGCCGCTGGACTCGCAGGAGTCGGTGTACGCGGCGGTGCAGACGCTGCTGGACCAGGCGATCGCCGAGCTGCCCACCGCCGCGGACGCCGGGGAGGCCGGGATCCTGGCGCAGCGCGACATGAACTTCGGCGGCGACCCGGGCGCCTGGCAGCGGGTGGCGCAGTCGCTCAAGGCGCGCTTCTACATGCACTGGGTGGAGGCGCAGGCCGCGGGCGGGGCGGCGGCCACGGCGGCCAACACGGCGTGCGCCGGCAACTGCCTGACCAAGGCGGTCGCGGCGGCGCAGGCGGGGATCAACAACGCGGGGGAGAACTGGGTGGGGGTGCACTCCAGCACCTCGACCGAGACCAACCTGTGGTACCAGTTCAACATCGACCGCTCGGGGTACACCTCGGGCGGCGAGCTGGGGGTGTCCGTGCTGCGCGAGCGCAGCGACCCGCGGCTGCCGCTCTACTACACGCCCGCCTCGACCGGGGCGTACCAGGGCTCCAAGCCGGGCTCGTCGACGGGCGACCTGGGCCCGTCGTCGTCGCAGCTCAACACCGGGGCCGGCGGCTACGCCGCGCCGGCGGCCGACCTGCCGATCATCACCTGCGCCGAGACCCGGTTCATCCTGGCCGAGGCGTTCTTCCGGCAGGGGGCCACGGCGAACGCGCAGACCCAGCTGCGCGAGGGCGTGCGCTGCCATCTGCAGCAGCTGGGGCTGCCGGCGGCCGACGCCAACGTGAACGCGCTGCTGCCGAGCCCGCTCCCCACGGGGGCCGCGCTACTGGCGGAGATCATCCGCCAGAAGTACATCGCGCTGTTCCTGAACATCGAGGCGTTCAACGACTACAAGCGCACCTGCCTCCCCGACATCCGGACGGTGAAGGCGGGCACCAGCCTCCAGGGCGAGGCGGTCCCGGGCCGCTTCTACTACGGCCAGACGGAGCGCCAGACCAACAGCAACATCCCGGACCCGGCGGCGCAGCCGCTGTTCAACCGCAACGACCCCACTCCCTGCCCCGCCACCTGAGCGGAGGCGGGAGCGGGGGAGGGCCGGCCGCACCGGGCGGCCGGCCCTCGCCCGCGGCGAAAGGAAGACGATGAAGCGAGCGGTTTCCGCGGTGCTGCTCTCCACGCTGGGCCTGAACGCGTGCCTTTCGTACCGGGCGGTGCCGCCGGCCGAGGTGCCGCCGCAGGCCACGGAGGTGCGGGTGCAGCTCTCGCGGCCGATGGACTTCCCGATCTCGAACGTCACCGTGCGCGACGTGGTGCAGGTGACGGGCGAGGTGGTGGCGGCCGACTCGTCGTGGCTGCGGCTGTCGGCGTACGGGCTCCGGGCGCAGACCGGGTACTCGGTGCCGGTCTCCGGCGAGACGGTGCAGGTGCCCCGCGCCCAGGTGGTGGGGCTGCAGCGCAAGAAGGTGGACACCGCGCGCTCGGTGGGGTTGGGCGCCGCGCTGGTGGCGGGCACCCTGGTGGTGGCGGCGATCAGCGGGGGCCTGGACTTCGGCCGGGGTGGCACGCCGCGCCCGCCCCCGCCGCAGTAAGTGCGAAGTGCGAAGTGCGAAGTGCGTAGGCGGGGAGTGATACCAGGTTGCCGAGCATAGTTCTGGTTCCAAACAGATTGGAATCACACAGAGGACACAGAGAACACAGAGGGAACTGAAGACGCGATTGAAGTTCTCTGTGTCCTCCGTGAGAGGCTTTTCAGAAGCTGTACCTGAACGATGCTCTGCAAGGTGGTATGATCTAAGCGCCTGCGGTTGCACGGAAACAGCGGAGCCGGTAGAGGCTGAAAGTCTCTGCCGGCTCCGCTGTTTCCGTGTGGCACCCGTCCGGGGCTACCACAGGCATTCAAGCACTTCGCACTTCGCACCACGCACTTCGCACCCGCAGTTCAGACCCGCTCCTTCAGCCAGATCAGCACCACGCCGCACTCGGAGCCGGGGCGGCGGAACTCGGTGGGGACCTCGGAGAGGCGGCGGTACACCTCGATCCCCTCCACCTCGTCGGGGCGGATGTCGTTGGAGATGACGCCGGGCAGGTCGGGCTCCCACGACATGCCGTCCAGGTAGTACTGCACCGGGCACTCGCCGCGGCGCGCGTCGCCGGTGGTGTACATGAAGGGGGTGGTGCCGTTGACCTGCAGGATCTCGCCGCGCGAGGTGGGGACCACCCGGATCCCCGGGATATCGCGGAAGGCGTCGACCAGGCGGCGGGGCTTGCGCCGGTCCAGCTCGTCGCGGGTGAGGAAGGCGCCGCGGCCGCGCTCCTTGCGCTCGTAGAAGCGCCTGAGCATCGGCGAGTGCGGCTGCCGGCGCGAGGTGGCGGACACCCCGGCCACGCTCACCGGCACGGGGACGAGCGCCACGGCCAGCTCCCACCCGTCGCCGAAGGGCCCGCGCTGGTAGTGCTCGTACCCCAGGCGGCGGATGCTGAGCGAGGCGCCGGGGGCGCGCGGGAGCAGGGCGCGCCCCTGCGCGTCGGTGGCGACGCGGTTGCGCCCCAGCCACACGTCGGCGCCCTCGACGGGGGCGCCGGAGCCGGCGTCGCTCACGCGCACCAGCACCACTTCCTGCGGGGCCTGGGCGGGGCTGGCGGCGGGGAGCACGGCGAGGGCGCAGGCGGCCGTGAGCGCCGCGCGCGCGAGGCGGTGCCGGGTGATCAGCATGGCGACCTCCCGCGGGTGATGCAGGGGCCCGGGACGCCTGCCGCGGCGGTCCGGGCGGTTGGCGGTGCGCAGCATAAAGCGAGCCGCACCAGGGCTGTTTCCGGCACGGGATCGCGGTCTCGGCGAGGGAGAGGGGCCGCCCCGGCGGGCCGTGGCGGCGCACCTCCAATTTGCATGCATCGCGCTGCGCGGTAAAGGGTTCCGTGCGCGCGCCGGGCC
>DASVWD010000236.1 GCA_036389795.1 Longimicrobium sp. | reverse complement strand
CCCGGACTACTTCGACTCCCAGGGTGGAGAGCGCGTAGCGCGACGCCTGCAGCGGCGTCTGGAGAGGCTCGGCTACAAGGTGGAACTGCGGAAGGCCGCCTGAAGAGCGCGACCCCGGCTCCGTAGTTTCTATTCAGGAGCGTCTGCGCGTAATTCGCTGCCGCACCAAATGGTTGGACGCGACCGAAGGATCTATGGGCTGCACTGCGTAGATCTTCGCACGCGGGCCATAGATCCTTCGGCCTGCGAGCATTCGCGCGGACGCGGCTACGGTCTGGCCGGCCTCAGGATGACACCTTTCCGTAATGCACATTCAATCCCGGAATCTGGGATGAGACATTTTCAGGATTTGTGAACCCGGACGATCCTCTGCAAAGTCGTAATGGGAGCCGGCTTTCCGTGCACGAGAGCGGGGCGGCGCGTAGAAAGCAGAAGGGGCCGGACGGCATCCTCGCCGCCCGGCCTCTTCGCGTCTCCGTCACTTCATACTCTCGTACTTCCGTACTTTCGTACTTCCTACCGGCAGGTCACGTTCGAGAACCCCGCCGCGTTGCGGACCGTGTTGTCGCACGCCACCGCCGTGCTCCCGCCGACGCGCGAGTCGACCTGGAAGCCGTAGCCGTCGGCCTGCACGTCGGCCACGTTGCGGCGGAAGACGTTGCCGCGCCCCCACCCGTCGGCGTCCACGTACACCTCGAAGCCGTTCTTCAGCGCGCGCGAGCCGCGGTTGTCCTCCACCACGTAGTCGTTGCCCATCACCGCCACCCACGAGTCGGCCCAAGGCGCCGCGGGCGCGCCCATCCCCGTGCCGTCGAAGGTGTTGCCGCGGATCACCCCGGCCGTGGTGCCCTCCATCACCTGCACGTGCTCGGCGGTCACGTAGGGCCCGAAGCGGGTGTCGAGCACCTGGTTGCGGTCGCTGCGATCGGGCTGGCAGCCGGTGCGCTGGCACCAGTGGTCCACCCAGCTCCCCACGTAGACGCCTTCGCCGTACTCGGGCTGGCGGCGCCCGGTGTGGTGGATCCAGCTGTTGCGGACCACGTTGTCCGAGCTGAGCTGGCTGATGTGGATGGCGTGCTGGCCGGTGTTGAAGACCTCCACCCACTGGACCACGTTGTACGAGCCGCGGCTGATCTGCAGCCCGCCCATCGAGTTGGTCAGCACCAGCCCCGACAGCGTCCAGTAGCTCGCCCCGTCCAGCCACAGCGCGTGCCCCGAGTCCTGCGAGCCGGTCTGCAGCACCGCCCGTCCCGTCCCGCAGAGCACGATCCGCCGCTCGGCCGTCCCCGACGCGTGCACGTTGGGGTACCCCGTGTACGTCCCGTCGGCCAGCTCGATCACGTCGCCGGGGCGCGCGTCCGCCACCGCCGCCTGCAGCTGCGAGGCGCTGGAGACCGGCACCCGGCGCAGCGCGGGGAAGGAGGAGCACGCCGGCGCCGCGGTCAGGGGAGCGGAGACGGTGGTGTCGGGGGGCGGCGGCGGGGGCGTTCCCGGCTTCTTCACCTTGACGCCCGTGCTGGTGCCGCCCTTGGAGGTGCGGGCCGTGACCGTGGCGGTCCCCTCGGCCAGCCCCGTCACCACGCCCGCCGGGGAGACGCTCACCACCGCGGGGTCGCTGCTGGTCCACTCCGCGGCCATCGCGGTCCCGCCGTCGAGCACCGCCAGCTCCACGGCGCCGGAGACGGGCACCTCCACGCCGCCCGTGGCGGGGGCGAGCGAGGGGCGCACGGCGATGATCAGCTCGGGGAGGGTGGAGGGGCCGGTGGGCGAGCCGCCGCCGCAGGCCGCGGACAGCGGGAGGAGCACGGTGCAGACGAGGGCGGAGATCACTCGCGCGCGGGGGAACGCGTGGGCACGGCGGACACAGCCGTGCGACGGTACGGTCGCAGCCATGGCGAAGCACCTTTTCGGCGGCTCGACTGGCATGGCGGGCGCGGTGCGCCTGCTTTAGCCTCGTAGCTTTGCGTCCCCGCCTTTCGACGGGTTTGCCGTTTCTCGTAGGTGCCCGGCCACGGCCGGGCAGGTCCGGGACTCCCCGGAGCCGGCCCGGTGTGTTGCCAGCAGTATGCCAGCGGCTCAGGCGAGCCGCAAGTCCATGCGATGCATGCAATTGTCCAGCAACGACGCGAATTCCGGCCGGCGGCGCGGCGCCGCATCGTGCAAATCCTCTTTCGGATTGCCGGTACTTCTTGCGGGACCCCGGAACGTCTTGCGCACGACCGCTCCGGGCGGGCGGGCCCGGCGGCTTCTTCCACGCCTGAACGTCTCATACCAGATTCCGTGATCGATTGTGCAAAAGGAGATGTCATCCTGAGTCTACCACCGCGCTGCGCGCGACCAGGGAGGATGAAACGGGTGTGGGAGCATAAATTGGGCGGGTGGCGTCGGCAAAGAGGTCGGTAAGCTCATTGGTGCGAGAGAGCCCGTTCCTGAGTCAGA
>DASVWD010000235.1 GCA_036389795.1 Longimicrobium sp. | reverse complement strand
GCGCCCCGGGCCGCGCAGCAGCTCGGCGGCGCCCCTGTCGAAGCGCACCGGCTCGCGGAGGTGGCGCGCCCAGTAGCGCGGGTCCACGGCCTCCGCGGGGGTGATCCACGTCCCCGTCACGTTGGAGACGAGGGGGATCGCCGGCGCCTTCAGCCGCATCCGCCCCACCAGCGCGGCCAGCGGCTCCACCGCGGGCGCCATCATCGGCGAGTGGAAGGCGTGCGTCGCCGCGATCCGCCGGGCGGCGACGCCGGCCGCCTCCAGCCGCAGGCGCACGTCTTCCACCGCGCCCTCCGGCCCGGCCACCACGCACAGCTCCGGGGCGTTCACGGCGGCGATGGCGGCGCCGTCCAGCAGGTACGGCGCGGCGGCCTCGGGGGAGAGCGGCACCGCCAGCATCGCCCCGCCCGGGAGCGCGCCGATCAGCCGCGCCCGCTCGGCCACCAGCGCCAGCGCGTCCTCCAGCGGGAAGACCCCCGCGACGGCGGCGGCCGCGTACTCGCCCAGCGAGTGGCCGATCAGCGCCTCGGGGACGATCCCCCAGCCCATCCACAGCTTCGCCAGCGCGTACTCGACCACGAAGACGGCCGGCTGCGCCAGCTCCGTGCGGTTCAGCCGCTCCGCGTCCGGATCGGGCGCCGTGGAATCGCGCCCCACCATCCGCCGGAAGTCGAATCCTCCCGCCGCGGGTGCTTCGTCGGTCGGAGACGGCGCGGGGAAGATCACCTCGCGGAGGTCGAGGCCCAGGCGCGGCCGCAGGATCTCCGCGCAGCGGTCCACCTCCGCGCGGAAGGCGGGCTCGGCGTCGTAGAGGCCGCGCGCCATCCCCGGGTACTGGTCGCCCAGCCCGGGGAAGAGGAAGGCGACCGAGCGGCGGCCTTCCGGCGGCGAGGCCGTCAGCACGCGCTCGGGGTGGCGCCCCTGCAGCAGCCCCGCCGCGTCCTCGCCGTCCTGGACGACGAGGACGCGGCGCAGCCCGAAGGAGCGGCGGCCCTGCTGGAGCGTCCACGCCACGTCCGCCAGCGGCAGATCAGGATTCTGACGCAGATGAGACGCGAGCCGGTCCGTCGCCGCCTCGAGCGACCGTGGGGTGCGCGCGGAGAGGACGAGCAGGTGCGTCCTCCGGCGCGGCCGGGACGGGCGCGGGGCGGGCGCCTCCTCCAGCACCACGTGCGCGTTGGTCCCGCCGATCCCGAACGACGACACGCCGGCGCGCCGCGGCCCGCCCGCCGCCGGCCAGGGGAGGAGGCGTCCGTTGACGAAGAACGGCGAGTTCGCGAAGTCGATCTTCGGGTTCGGCCGCTCGAAGTGGAGCGTCGGCGGCACCTCGCCGCGCTCGACGGCCAGCACGGCCTTGACGAAGCCCGCGATCCCGGCGGAGGTGTCCAGGTGGCCGACGTTCGTCTTCACCGAGCCCAGGGCGGCGTACTGCTTCCGCCCGGTCCAGCTCCGGTACGCCTGCGTGAGCGCCGCCACCTCGATCGGGTCGCCCAGGTCGGTGCCGCTGCCGTGGCCCTCGACGAACCCGATCGTCTCCGGGTCGACCCCCGCGACCTCCAGCGCCTCGCGGATCACCGCCGCCTGCCCCTCGACGCTGGGCGCGGTGAACGCCACCTTCACCGAGCCGTCGTTGTTCACCGCCGAGCCGCGGATCACGGCGCGCACGCGGTCGCCGTCGCGGAGCGCGTCTTCCAGGCGCCTGAGCGTCACCACGCCCGCGCCGTTGCCGCCCTGCACCCCGGCCGAGCGCGCGTCGAAGGCGCGGCAGTGCCCGTCGGGCGGGGAGATCCCGCCCGGCGAGTACCGGTAGCCCGCCTGCGGGACGACGACGTTGGTGCCGCCCGCCAGCGCCAGGTCGCACTCGTGCCGCAAGAGCGCCTGCGCCGCCAGGTGCACGGCGACGAGCGAGGACGAGCACCCCGTCTGCACGCTCAGGCTGGGGCCGCGCAGGTCCAGCTTGTAGGAGACGCGGGTGGCCAGGAAGTCCTTGGCGCTGCCGACGCTGAGCTGGAACTCGCCGATCGTGGCGGCCAGCTCGCGGTTGGCGCGGACGTGCCCCTCCGTGTAGTAGGGGTGCGCCGCCGCCGCGAAGACGCCCACGGCGCCGGGAACGCGGCCGGGGTCGTAGCCCGCGTCCTCCATCGCCTCCCAGGCGCACTCCAGGAAGAGGCGGTGCGCGGGCTCCAGCGTCTCGGCCTCGCGCGGCGAGTAGCCCCAGAAGCCGGCGTCGAACCGGTCGATCCCCTCCAGCGCGCCGAAGGCCGGCACGTAGTCGGGGTGCTCGCGCTCCTCGCGGGGGACGCCGGCGGCGCGCAGCTCCTCGTCGGTGAAGAAGGTGATCGACTCCACCCCCTCCCGCAGGTTGCGCCAGAACGCCTCCACCCCGTCCGCGCCGGGGAAGCGGCCGGACATCCCGATCACCGCCACGTCGGGGGACGCGGACTCCTCCGCCCCGGTCTCCGCCTCGAAGCTCATTCCCTGGCTCTCTATCGTCATCGTCGTGCGACGAGTTAACTGCTTTCGGTTGATGACTTCATCCTGATCGGCCGGCATCGGTGCCGCCCGACCGGGGATGCCCCCTCCCCGGCCCTCTCCCGCCCGCGGGAGCGAGTGGGAGAGGGAGAACTGCGAACTGCGCCGACCAGATCCGCCCTGCTGTCATCCCGAGGGGAGCGGTAGCGACCCGGGGGATCTACTCGCCCCCACTGGCGGGTCGCTCTCGGCGCAAAAGCCCGCGGGCAGACCGTATACTGCGCCTGACTCAGCCCTTCACCCGCCGTTCTCCCCCTTTCTCCCGCGTAGCGGGGGAGAGGGGCCTCTCGCGGCGCGCCGAGCCCCGTCTACCGCTTCCTGGTCAGCGCCTGCCGGCGCGCGCTCCCCCGGTCCCGCCCGGCCTGCCTCGGCTCCGGCGCCGTCTCCCCCTGCCCGGCCTTCGCCCGCTGCTCGAGGTGCGCGGCCAGGGCGGCGATGGTGGGGAACTGGAAGAGGTCCATCAGGCCCACCTCGACGCCCAGCGCGGCGCGCAGGCACTCGTGCAGGCGCGCCAGCAGCAGCGAGTGACCGCCGATCTCGAAGAAGTTGTCGTTCACGCCCACGGCGCCGCGGCCCAGCACCTCGCGCCACACCCCGGCGATGCGCTGCTCCAGCTCGCCCTGCGGCGCCGCGAACGCCTCGCCCGCCTCCGCCTCGGGGAGCGGGAGCGCGGCGCGGTCCACCTTGCCGTGGGGGGTGCGCGGGAAGTCGTCCAGCACCACCACCGCGGAGGGGACCATGTAGCCGGGGAGCCGCCGCTTCAGCTCGGCGCGCAGCTCCGGCGGGCTCGGCCGCTCCCCGCCCGGCCCGGCGACGGCCCAGGCCACCAGCCGGCGGTCGCCCGCGTGCTCGCGCACCAGCGCCAGCGCGTCGCACACGCCGGGGAGCGACGCCAGCACCGCCGCCACCTCGCCCGGCTCCACGCGGAAGCCGCGCAGCTTCACCTGCTCGTCCGTCCTCCCCAGAAACTCCAGCTCGCCGCCGTCCCGCCAGCGCACCCGGTCGCCCGTGCGGTAGAGGCGCGCGCCGGGCTCGCCCGAGAACGCGTCGGGGACGAAGCGCCCGGCGGTGAGCGCGGCCCTGCCGTGGTAGCCGCGCGCCACGCCGGGGCCGCCCACGAACAGCTCGCCCGGGACGCCGACGGGGACGGGCTCGCCGCCCGCGTCCAGCACGTAGACGCGCACGTTGTCGAACGGCCGGCCGATCGCCGGGACGCGGCCGTCGGGCTCGCACACGGCGCCGGTCGTCCCCACCGTCGCCTCCGTCGGCCCGTACGCGTTGACGAACCGCCGCCCGGGCGCCCAGCGCTCCACCACGCCCGCGCTCACCGCCTCGCCGGCGGAGACCAGCGTGCGCAGCTCGGGGAGCCCGTCCGGCGGGAGGACGGCGAGGACCGAGGGCGGCAGGGTGACGTGGGTGACCTTCTCGCGCCGGAGCGTCTCCAGCAGCGCCGGGCCGGGGACCAGCGCCGGGCGCGGCGCGACCACCAGCGTCGCCCCCGCGAGCAGGGTGGCGAAGACTTCCGAGACCGAGGCGTCGAAGGAGAGCGAGGCGAACTGGAGCACCCGCGAGCCGCGGCCCACCTGGAACGCGCGGGCCTGCGCCAGCGCCAGGTTCGGCACCCCGCGGTGCGTCACCAGCACGCCCTTGGGCAGGCCCGTCGAGCCCGAGGTGTAGACGACGTACGCCAGGTGGTCGGGGCCGACCGCGGCGCGCGGGCGCCCCGCCGGCCGCCGGGCGATGGCGTCCGCCTCCTTCCGCAGGTCGACCACGTCGCCGACCGCCGCCGCCAGCCCGGCGGGGACGTCGGCGGTGGCGGCCAGGACCCGCGCGCCCGCGTCGGACGCCATCCACGCCAGGCGCGCGGGCGGATGCGCCGGGTCCAGCGGGAGCCAGGCGCCGCCCGCCTTCAGGACCGCCAGGATGGCGACCACGGCCTCCGGCGAGCGCTCGGCGAAGAGGCCCACCCTCGTCTCCGGGCCCACGCCGCGGGCGATGAGATGGTGGGCGAGGCGGTTGGCGCGCTCGTCCAGCTCCCGGTAGGTGATCTCCGCCGCGCCGAACGAGACCGCCGCCCGGCGCGGGTCGGCGTCCGCCTGCGCCTCGAACAGCTCGTGGACGGGGCTCGAGGGGAAGGGGTGCTCGGGGCGGCCCCACTCCGCCAGCACGCGCCGCCGCTCCTCGCCGCGCAGGAGCCCGGGGAGGCGCGACAGCGGCCGGTCGGGCTCGGCCAGGGCGGCCTCCAGCAGCGCCGCGAAGTGCCCGGCCATCCGCTCCGCGGTCTCCGGGTCGAACAGGTCCGACGCGTACTGGACGTCCAGGCGCAGGGCGCCGCCCTCCTCCTCGTAGAAGTCGAAGGCGAGGTCGAACTTGGCCGTGTCGTACTCGGGGCGGAGGGGCCGCACCGCGCACCCGGGGAGCTCCGGCGGCTCCATGCGGGCGTTCTGCAGCGTCATCATCACCTGGAACAGCGGGTTGCGCCCCGGGTCGCGCGGCAGCCTGAGCTCCTCCACCAGCCGGTCGAAGGGGAGGTCCTGGTGGTTGAAGGCCCGGAGCGCGGCTTCCGCCTCGCGCCGCGCCAGCTCGCGGAAGGTGGCGCCGGCGGGGACCCGCCCCCGCAGCGCCAGCGTGTTGACGAAGAAGCCCACCAGCCCCTCCGTCTCGCTCCGGGTGCGGTTGGCCACCGGGGTGCCGATCACCACGTCGTCCTCCCCGGCGTGGCGGGCGAGCACCACGCGCAGCCCCGCCAGGAGCACGGCGAAGAGGGTCCCCCCCGTCTCGCGCGCCAGCTCGCGCAGCGCGTTCGCCAGCTCCGCCGGGACCGTGCGGCGCACGATGGCCCCGCGATGGCTCTCCACGGCGGGGCGGGGACGGTCGGTGGGGAGCTCCAGCGCGGGCGGGGCGCCCTCCAGCGCCAGGCGCCAGAAGTCCAGGTGCCGCTCCAGCGTCTCGCCCCGCAGGTGCTCGCGCTGCCAGACGGCGAAGTCGGCGTACTGCAGCGCCGGCGGGGGGAGCGGGTCGGGGCGGCCGGCGTGGAAGGCGGCGTACAGCGCCCCCAGCTCGCGCTGCAGCACCCCCATGCTCCACCCGTCGCTCACGATGTGGTGCATGCAGAGCAGCAGCACGTGCTCGTCCGCCGCCAGGCGCAGCAGGCGCGCGCGGAAGAGCGGGCCCGCCTCCAGGTCGAAGCCCGTGTTGGCGTCCGCGTCGATCCGCCGCCGCGCCTCCGCCGCGCGCTCCTCCGGCGCGAGCCGCGACAGGTCGTCGGCGGGGAGGGAAAAAGGCGCCGGGGGATGGATCACCTGCACGGGGACGCCGCCGCGCTCCGCGAAGGTGGTGCGCAGCGACTCGTGCCGGGCCACCAGCGCGCCCAGCGCCCGCTCCAGCGCCGCCGCGTCCAGGGGCCCGCGGATGTCGAGCGGCACCGGCATGGTGTAGAAGGCGCCGCCCGGCTGCATCCGGTCGATCACCCACAGCCGCTGCTGGGCGAACGAAAGGGGCGCGGTGCCGCCGGGGCGCGCGCGCGGGCGCACCTCGGGGCCGGCCGCCCGGGCCTGCGCCGTCTTCATGCGCAGCTCCAGCAGCCTGCGCCGCTCCGGCGAAAGCTCCGCCAGCCGCCTGTGGACGTCCGTCATCCGCTCTTTCCTCACCCGTCCGGTGCACCGGGGAACGCGGCGGATTCGGCCTCCAGCAGCGCCCTCACCTCGTCGTCCGACAGCCCTTCCAGCTCGTCCAGCATCTCCAGCAGCGCCTCGTCCTTCGCCTCGTCCACCACCCGGGCCAGGAGCGCCACCGTGGGCGCCTCGAAGACGCGCTGGAGCTGCAGCTCCACCTGGAACGCCTCGCGCACCCGCACGGCCAGCTGCGTGGCGAGCAGCGAGTGGCCCCCCAGGTCGAAGAAGTTGTCGGTGGCGTACACCGTCTCCACGCGCAGCAGCTCGGCCCAGAGCGCGGCCATCCGGCGCTCGGTGTCGGTGCGCGGCGGCGCCATCTCGGTCCCGGCGCCCAGGCGCACCGGCTCGGGGTCGGGGAGCGCGCGGCGGTCCACCTTGCCGTTGGGCGTGAGCGGGAGCGCGTCGAGGAGCACCAGCGCGCCCGGCACCATGGGCTCGGGGAGGCGCTCGCCCAGGTGCGCCCGCAGCTCCGGCACCAGCTCGCGCACGTGCTGCCCCCACAGCGGGTCGTTCGCGTACTCGCGCCGGGCGCGCGCCTGCGCCGTCCGCTCGGGGAACGACGCCTCGGGGAGGGCGGGGGGACGGAAGAGCGCGTCGAAGCGCCCGCGGGGCGCGGGGCGGATCTCCACCTCCACGCCCAGCTCCTCCCCGAGCGCCCACAGCGTCTCGGGGTCGACGGCCGGGGGAGGGGACCGGTCGAGGAGGGCGCGCGCCTCGCCCACCGTCTCCGGGGCGTCGGCGTCGTGCAGGACGAGCGCGGCGATGGCCAGCTCGCGCGCCACCCGCGCGTCGGGGACGCCGAGCACCGCCAGCGCCCCGCCCGACGCCGCCCGCTCCCGGACCGCCTCCACCGTCAGCCGGTCGCGCTCCCAGTCCAGCGCCGGCGCGGGGGCGGCGGGGGGCGGCGGACCGACGCGCAGCACCACGTCGTAGCGGTGGCGCGTCAGCTCGTTGTGCCAGCGCCCGCGCTTGACCCGGGCTTCGGCGCGGGCGAGGCGCGGGATGCGCCCGGCGAGCGCGGGGAAGAAGTCGGGGTGGACCACCAGCTCCGCCTCCTCCTCCAGCACCCGGCGCACGCGGCGGCGCAGCTCGGCCAGGGTGGCCCGGTCGGGCGCGGAGTCGAACTCCACCGCCGCGCGCAGCGCCTCCAGCGTCTCCAGGTTGCGTACGTCGCCCACGAAGAGGGCGCCGCCGTCGTCCACCCTCTCCACCGCCCCGCCGAGCACCCGCGCCAGGTATTCCGCGCTCGGGAAGTACTGGCACACCGAGTTCAGGACGACGGTGTCGAAGCGCTCCGCCTCCAGCCCGGAGAAGTCGTCCGCCTCGCGGTGCAGGAGGACCACCGGGGGAAGCGCGCCGGCCGCGTCCACCCGCCGCCGCAGGGTCTCCAGCACGCGCGCGGAGAAGTCCGTTCCCACGTAGCGCTCGGCGCGCGGGGCGACGCGGAAGAGGAGCATCCCCGTTCCCACCCCCACCTCCAGCACGCGCCGGGGCGCGAGGGCGGCGATGCGCTCGGCGGTGCGCTCGGCCCACTCGCGCATCTCGGCGCGGGGGATCGGCTGCCCGGTGTAGGAGCTGTTCCACCCCGTGGTGTCGAGCGCGGCGTCCTCCGCGGCCGGGTCGGGCGCGCCGTAGACGTCCTCGAAGAGCGCCTCCCACTGCGCCACGGGGGCGTGCTCGTCGGCCGCCGCCGCCCGGCGCGGGACCACGTAGGCGCTCAGCACCGGGCCCGCGCCCCCCTCGCGCGGCTCCACCACCGCGGCGGCCACGCCGGGGTGCGCGGCGAGCACCGCCTCCACCTCGCCGAGCTCGACGCGGTGCCCCCGCACCTTCACCTGCCGGTCGACCCGCCCCAGGAACTCCAGCGTGCCGTCGGCGCGCCAGCGCACCCGGTCGCCCGTGCGGTACGCGCGCGCGCCGGGCGCCTCCGCCCACGGGTCGGGGACGAACGACTCGGCGGTGGCCCCCGGGCGCCCCAGGTAGCCGCGGGCCACCCCCTGGCCGCCCACCAGCAGCTCGCCCGGCGCGCCGCGCGCCACCAGCCGCAGCGCCGCGTCCACCACGTAGACGCGCGCGCCCGCGACGGGGCCGCCGATGCCGGGGAGCCCCGCCTCGTCCGGCCCGACCACGCCGGAGGTGGCGACCACGCTCGCCTCGGTGGGGCCGTAGTTGTTGTGGACCGCGAAGGGCAGGCGCGCGGAAGGGCGCGCGTGCAGCCGGTCGCCCCCCGCCAGCAGCGCGCGCAGGTGGAGGGGCGCGGGCCACTCGCCGTCCAGGAGCAGCTCGGCCACCGGCGTGGGGGCGAAGGCCAGGGTGACGCCCTCGTCGGCCAGCCACCCGCGCAGCTCGGCCGGCGACAGGCGCGCGTCGTCGGGGACCACGTGCAGCGCGGCGCCCGCGGCCAGGTACGGCCACACCTCCCAGACCGAGGCGTCGAACCCCACCCCCGCCATCACCGACGCCCGGTCGTCCGGGCCCACGCCGAAGGCGCGGACGTGCCACGCGACCAGGCCGGAGAGCCCGCGGTGCGGCACCGCCACCCCCTTGGGCCGCCCCGTGGAGCCCGAGGTGAACACCACGTAGGCCAGGGAGTCGGGGGAGATGGCGACGCCGGGGTCCCGGTCCGACCGGCGCGCGATCGCCTCCGCGTCGCCGTCCAGCGCGACGACGGCGGGCGCGGCGCCCCCGGCGCGGTCCCGCAGCCGCCCGGCGGTGACGACCACGGCGGCCGCCGCGTCGGCCACCATGGTGGCGATGCGGTGCGGCGGGAGCGCCGGATCGAGCGGGAGGTACGCCGCACCCGCCTTGAGCGCCGCGAGCGCGGCGACGACGAGGTCGGTGCCGCGCTCCAGGCACACTCCCACCACCGCTTCCGGGCCCACGCCCAGCGCGCGCAGGTGGTGGGCGAGGCGGTTGGCCGCCGCGTCGAGCGCGGCGTACGAGAGCTCCCGGGCGCCGGAGCGCACCGCCGTGGCCGCCGGCCGCGCGCGCGCCTGCCCGGCCACGCGCAGGTGCACGGGGACCGCCGCGGCGGCCGCGTCCGCCGCGTGGCCGGCGCCCAGCGCCAGCAGCTCGCGGCGCTCCTCTTCCGTCACCGCGCCCAGCGCCGTGAGCCGGGCGTCGGGCTCCGCCGCGGCGGCGTCCAGCAGGCGGAGGAAGAGCGCGGCGATGCGCCGGGCGCCCTCCTCCCCCCACAGGTCCGTGGCGTACTCCAGCTTCGCGCGCAGCCCCCCGCCCTCCTCCACCAGCTCCAGGAAGAGGTCGAACTTGGCCGTGCCGCTGTCCACGTCCTCCAGCTCCAGCGTGAGCCCGGCCGGCACGGCCGCGGCGCGCGGCACGTTCTGGAGCGCCAGCACCACCTGGAAGAGCGGGTGGTGCCCCAGCGTCCGCTCGGGGTGCAGCTCCTCCACCACGCGCTCGAACGGGAGGTCTTGGTGCGCGTACGCCTCCAGGGTGGTCTCGCGCACCCGGCGCACCAGCTCGCGGAAGCTCGGGTCGCCCGACGCGTCCACCCTGAGCGCCATGGTGTTGACGAAGAAGCCGATCAGCCCCTCCACCTCGGGCCGCGCCCGCCCGGCCACCGGCGCGCCCACCACCAGGTCGTCCGCCCCCGACAGGCGGTGCAGGACGAGGGAGAAGGCGGCCAGCAGCACCATGAAGAGGGTGGCGTCTTCCCCGCGCGCCAGCTCGCGCAGACGGGCGGCGGCGGCCGGGGGAACCTCGAAGGAGCGCACCTCGCCGCGGTAGCTCTGCAGCGCCGGGCGCGGCCGGTCCGCCGGGAGCTCCAGGACGGCCGGCGCCCCGGCCAGCCGCTCGCGCCAGTAGGCGAGCTGCCCCTCCAGCGCCTCGCCCGAGAGCCACTCGCGCTGCCATACCGCGTAGTCGGCGTACTGCACCGGGAGCTCGGCCAGCGGCGAGGGGAGCCCGGCGCGGAAGGCCCCGTACAGCTCCGCCAGCTCGCGGAAGAGCACGTCGACGGACCAGCCGTCGCCCGCCACGTGGTGGAGGTTCAGCACCAGCACGTGCTCCTCCCCGGCCATGCGGACGAGGAGGGCGCGCAGGAGCAGGTCGCGGCGCAGGTCGAACGGCGTCTCCGCCTCGTCGGCCGCCAGGCGGCGCACCTCGCCCTCGGCCCAGGCGCGGGGGAAGACGCGCAGGTCCGCCACGGGGAGGGGGAAGTCGTCCGGCGCGGGGTGCACCACCTGCACCGACCCCTCGGCCCCGACGTGGAGGGTGGTGCGCACCGCCTCGTGCCGGCGCACCACCTCGGCGAGCGCCCGGCGGAGCGCGTCCACGTCCAGCGCCCCCGTGAGGCGCACGGCGGCGGGGATGTTGTAGAACGGGCTCTCCGGCTCCATCTGGTACAGGAACCAGAGCCGCTGCTGCGCGAACGAGAGGGGGAGCGGCCCGGAGCGGTCCGCCGGCACCAGCGGCGGCAGAGGATCGCCCGCGCCCGCCGAGGCGTCGACGAGCTCCGCCAGCCGCGCCGGGGTGGGGGCGTCGAAGAGCGCGCGCACCGGCAGCTCCACCCCGAAGCGCCGGCGCACTCGCGAGAGCACCTGCATCCCCAGGAGCGAGTGGCCGCCCAGGTCGAAGAAGTCGTCGTCCACCCCGAGCGCGGGCGCGCCCAGCACCTCGCGCCAGATCTCCACCAGCGCGGCCTCCGTCTCCGTGCGCGGCGGGGCGCCGGCGTCGGCGGCCGCGGACGGCGCGAGGAGCGCGCGGCGGTCCACCTTCCCGTGCTCGTTGCGCGGGAGCGCGTCCATGACGGTGAGGGTGGCCGGCACCATGTAGCCGGGGAGCCGCGCGCGCAGCCAGCGCCGCAGCTCGCCCTCGCCGACGCTCTCCCCGGGGCGGGGGACGACGTAGCCCGCCAGCCGCGCGGCCCCCTCGGCGTCGCGCGGCGCGGTCACGGCCGCCTGCGCCACCCGCGGGTGGGAGGCGAGCACGGCCTCCACCTCGCCCGGCTCCACGCGGAAGCCGCCCACCTTCACCTGGTCGTCCAGCCGCCCCAGGTACTCCAGCGCGCCGTCGGGGCGCCGCCGCGCGCGGTCGCCGGTGCGGTACATCCGCGCGCCGGGCACGCCCGCGAAGGGGTCGGGGAGGAAGCGCTCGGCCGTGAGCGCCGGCCGCCCCAGGTAGCCGCGCGCCACCGCGGGCCCGCCCAGGAACAGCTCCCCCGCCTCCCCGCCGGCCGCCGGGCGGAGGGCGGCGTCCAGCACATGGGCGCGCGTCCCGCCCAGCCCCGTCCCGATCGCCACCTCGCCCGCCTCGTCCGGCGCCGGCTCGTGCACGGTGGCGATCACGGTGGCCTCGGTGGGCCCGTAGCCGTTCAGCCAGCGCGCGCGCGGCGCCAGCCGCCGCCAGCGCTCGAGCGCCGCCGGCCGCGCCCGCTCGCCCGCCGGCATCACCAGGCGCAGCGACTCCGGCGGCGCCTGGCCCGACGCCTCCAGGTCGTCCACCCAGACGTGCCAGAGCGCCGTCGGCGGGTCGGCCACGGTGACGCCCTCGTCCGCCATCCAGCGGAAGAACGCCGGGCCCAGGCTGGGCACCCCGGCGGGGCGGAACACCACCGCGCCCCCCGCCGCCCAGGTGGGGAAGATCTCCCCCGCCGACACGTCGAAGCCGATGGACGAGAGCTGCGCCACCCGGTCCGCCGGCCCCAGCCCCTGCCGCGCCCCCTGCGCGCGGGCGTACGCCACCAGCGCGCGGTGCGGGACGCCCACGCCCTTGGGCCGGCCGGTGGAGCCGGAGGTGTAGATGACGTACGCCAGCGCCTCGGCCGGCACCCGCGGCGGAAGCGGCGCCGCCGCGGCATCCTCCTCCGCCTCGTCCACGCGCAGCACGGGGACGGGCGGATCCGGGAGCCGGTGCGCCGCGGGGGCGTGGGTGAGGAGGAGCGCCGCGCGCGAGTCCTCCACGACGTAGCGGATGCGCTCCGCCGGGTACTCGGGGTCGAGCGGGACGTACGCGCCCCCGGCCTTGAGCACCGCCAGGAGCGCCGTGGCCAGCTCGGGCCCGCCCTCCATCAGCACCGCCACGCGCACGTCGGGGCCCACCCCCAGGGCGCAGAGCCGCCCCGCCAGGGCCCCGGCGCGCCGGTCCAGCTCGGCGTAGCTCGTGGCCCGGCCGCGGAAGAGCACGGCGGGCGCGTCCGGCCGCTCCGCGGCCCGCGCCTCGAACAGGTGGTGCGCACACGTCTCCCCCGGCTCCCCGCCCGGGGCGCGGAGCTCCGGGCGCGGGACGAGGGGGCGCAGCGGCTCGGGCGCGGAGATCACCGGACGCGCTCCGGGAGGGGGGTGGACGCACGCACCCGCACCCAGCGCCACCCTGGTGCACATTTGTTCTCCGTGTGGCGCAAAGCGCTCTCTGTGGAGCATGCGCGCGGGGAGCGGTGCGGCATGGGACTCGAGCTCCAGCGTGTCGTCGAAGCTCTCCGGAGGCCCTCCGCCGGCCGCGGCGGGGACGCCGGAAAGCGTCAATTGCGAAAAGGAAACGGGGAGAACACGAAAACGGTGAAGAACACCGGGGCGGGAGACGCCGTGTCGGCCCCCCGCCCTCGCTCGCGAGTTCCCCGTGCTGCTGCCGCCCATCTGCCGACGCCAGCCAATTGCGTCGCAAATCTACTGCAACGCCCCGGATTTTTGTAGTAGTTTGTCCCAACCCGCTGGTTCTGCTTCACCTAAGCGTGCTGGAAACAGGCGTTCCCGCCCGATGGAGTGCGGAGTGCACGCCCCACCCGGGCGGCCACCGTGGCGAATCTTCCCGGACCGGTCCGAATGCGGCCGGGTACCCGTCGAATGGGAGCGCTCCCTTGCGCCATTCGCCGTTGAGCCGGCGGGATAATCCGCTATGAACCCCGCTACACGATATGTTCTGCGGGCACTCGCGCCCGGGGACTCGGGCGACGGCGCTCGCCCCCCGCGGCACTTCGCACCTCGCACTTCGCACTGCCGTTCACAGCCCCCGCACCACCCCCTCCAGGTCCCGCGCGAGCGTCTCCAGCACCCGGTCCCGCTCCGAGAAGATGAAGAAGTGCCCGCCCGGGAAGCCGCGCACCGTGAACGCACGCGCGGTGTGGCGGGCCCACGCCTCCACGTCCTCGCGCGGAGCCCTGGCGTCGGCCAGGCCCGTGTAGGCGGTGATCGGCAGCTCCAGCGGGGGCTCCTCGCGGAACTCGTACGTCTCGTTGAGCGCCACGTCGGCCCGCAGCAGGGGGAGGAGCAGGGCCAGCAGCTCGGTGTGGGCCAGCACCTGCTCGGGGATGCCGCCCAGGGTGCGCAGGTCGGCCAGGAACTGGTCGTCGGGGAGCCGGTGGGTCGGCGGGGTGCGCGGCGGGACGTCCGGGGCGCGCCGGCCCGAGGCGAAGAGGTGCACCGGCCGCGGCGCCCCCTCGCGGCGGAGCCGGCGCGCCAGCTCGAAGCCGATGAGCGCGCCGTTGCTGTGGCCGAACACGGCGAAGGGGAGGTCGGCCGAGCGCAGCACCGCCGGGCCCAGCGCCTCCACCAGCGGGTCCATGCGGTCGAAGGAGCGCTCCGCCATGCGGTTCTCGCGCCCCGGCAGCTGCACCGGGCACACCTCGACCGCCGCCGGGAGCGCGTCGGCCCAGCCGCGGAAGGTGGAGGCGCCGGCCCCGGCGTGGGCCAGGCAGAACAGCCGCAGCCGCGCGCCGGGGCGCGGGCGGGGGTGCTGGATCCAGGGGTCGGGCGGCCCGGGTCGGCTCATGGGCGATCGAAGCTAACCGCCCGCCCGCCCCGCGCCACCCCCGCTCAGCGGCGCCGGCGCCCGCCGGCGCGGAGGCGGTTGCCGGAGCCGAGATAGCCGGACGGCGGGTTCCCGCCGGGGACGGACACGATGGCTGTGCGCATGGCTTCCTTCCCATGGAGAGAGACGGGAGCGTGACGGACGCGCCGTCGCGCGGACGCGAGGCACGTGACGCTCATCACACCCAAGCGGACCTCGCGAGATGGAGGAGAGGCCCGTCCGGCGGTTCTGGTGGTGGATGAAACGAATAGAAATGGAAAGCCTCCGAGACCGCAAGGCCCCGGAGGCGGCAGAGGACGGATGGGGTTGAATGCGCCAGAACCCGCCAGAGATTGTCAGGCGCCGCGAAGTGCCGAGGCCTGGCGCGGAGTCTCGTCCGGGGCGGCGGCGGTGAGCCTGCGGTGGAACTCCTGCTCGTCGAGCACGCGGTGGAGCGTGGTCTCCATGCTCTCGAGCTGCGCTTCGAGCTGGGCCACCCGCTCCTCCAGCAGCGCGGCCGACGGGCCGCCGGCCTGCGCCTGTATCAGCTTCGTCTTCGCCTCCAGCAGCGGCTTCATCGCGAAGCGCACGGTCAGGCCGGTGACGGGGATCAGGACGACCAGCGTCCCCATGATCACGCCGGCCAGGCTGGTCCAGTCGATGGGCATGAGAGTCCTCCGGGTGGGAGCGGGGTGGGCCGTAGAGCCGGCTGCGATGGAGAAGGAGAGCGCCGCGGCGGCCGCGAAGCACGAATCGCGCGCTCCCCTACGGACGGGGACGCGCGGAGGTTTTGAGTCGTCCACCTTGATCGCTTTGCGCCCGCACCCCATTCTGTCGCGGGTGCGGGGAGCGGCGACCATCGACCGGGGGGAGCGCGGATGCCGAGGTGCTGGCTGATGAAGAGCGAGCCGGACGTCTACTCGATCGACGACCTGGCGCGCGACGGGAGCACGTCGTGGGAAGGGGTGCGCAACTACCAGGCGCGCAACTTCATGCGCGACGACATGCGGGTGGGCGACCCCGTCCTCTTCTACCACAGCAGCGCCGACCCGCCGGGCGTGGCCGGGCTGGCGCGCGTCTCCCGCGCCGGCTCCCCGGACCCGAGCGCGCGCGACCCGGCGAGCGACTACTACGACGAGAAAGCCACCGACGCCGACCCGCGCTGGTACATGGTCGACGTGGAGTTCGTGGAGAAGTTCCCGAGGCTGGTGACGCTGGACGACCTGCGCGCCGCGCCGGGGCTGGAGAAGATGCTGGTGCTCAACCGCAGCCGCCTCTCCGTGCAGCCCGTCACCGACGCCGAGTACGAGGCGGTGGTGCGGCTGGGGCGCGGCGGGTAGCTCCGCCCGCATGTGAACGCCCGCCGCCCGGGAGAACGGGACGGCGGGCGCCGCCCGCGCTTCGCGCCCACGAGACTGAGCTTCCCGCGCCGAAGCCGGCTTTCGCGCCGAACCAGCCTGCGAAGGCAGGCTTCTCGCCGTTGTTGCCGCGGCTTCAGCCGCCCGGCGCGGGACGGGGAGCTGCCGATCCGACTTTTTCAGCCGGCTCTCAGGCCGACTTCGTCCATCGGGCGGCGTTGGCGAGCGAGTCGGTGAGCCGGTTGAGCACGCCCCGGGAGATTTTCACCATCCCGCTGTCCGAAGAGGACGTGGAGAAAGTCTGGGCTCGCCGCAGGTGGCGTCGGACGGCGAGGGTTCTCGTACCGGGTGTCTGATACCAATTTGCCGAGCATTGTCATGGTTCCGAAAAGATTGTAATCACACAAAGAAACAGAGAAGCGGAGGATTTCTCTGTTCCTCTGTTTCTCTGTGTGAGACCTTTTCAGAGCCGATACCTGAACGATTCTCTGCAGATTGGTATGAGCGATGTCCGGGCCCGAGGTCGTGTTCCTCCGATCGTCGACTGCCAGGCCCCGCGGGCGCGGGGGCGGCGATCACTCCGCCCGGAGCACCGCGTTCGGGTCCAGGCGGGCGGCGCGCCAGGCGGGGAGGGCGCACGCCGTCACCGAGACCGCCGCCAGAGCCAGCGCCGAGATCGCCCAGGTCGCGGGATCCGTGGGCGTGAGGTCGAAGAGGAAGGGCGCGACCCAGCGCGTCGCCGCGAGCGCGGCCGCGCCGCCCAGCAGGAGACCCGCCCCCACCAGCCGCCCGGCCTCGCCCAGCACCAGGCGCATTACCCGCGTGCGGGCGGCGCCGAGCGCGATGCGGATCCCGATCTCGTTCCGGCGGCGCGCCACCGAGTAGGCCATCGTGCCGTAGAGGCCGACCACCGCGAGGAGCAGGGCGAGCCCGCCGAAGATGCCGGAGAGCATCGCGAGCAGGCGCTCGCGGGCGAGCGAGGCGTCCAGCTGCGCCTCGAGCGTCCTGTAGCGGATGGAGATGCTCCCGTTCACCTCCCCCACCGCCCGGGTCACCGTCCGGGCAAGGGAGCTCGCCGCGCCGCGGCCGCGCAGCTCGAGCTCGAGCGCGGGCCGATCGGGGCCGCCCAGCTGGCTGAGCGGAAGGAAGACCAGCGGCTCTCGCTCCTCGCGCATCGAGCGGTACTTCGTATCCTGCACCACCCCCACGACGTGCAGCGGCTGGTCGTCCCCGGCGAGCCGCCCCTTGATCGTCACCCGCCGGCCGACGGGATTCGCGCCGTGGAAGAACTTCTTCATGAACGACTCGTTCACGATGGCGACCGGCGGGGATTCCGCCACGTCGCCCTCGTCGAAGTCGCGGCCGGCGAGCAGCGCGGCGCCCAGGGTGGAGAAGAAGCCGTCGCTCACCCCGTTGAAGAAGACCTCGTCGTCGCGCGGCCCCCTGGGCGTGAAGCCGTCGACCGAGAGGTTGCCGTTCCACCCCCCGCCGCTGAGCGGCGTGAAGACGGACGCGCTGGCCGATTCCACGCCCGGCGTGGCGCGGAGGCGCTCGAGGATCTCGCGCTTCACGCGGGGAATCTCCTCCTCCGGGATGCCCGCGTTGCCCATGTCGAGGGAGGCGAGGAGCACACCCGCGGGCTCGAAGCCGGGATCGAGCGTGGCGAGGCGGCGGAAGGTGCCCAGCAGCAGGCCCGCGCCCACCACGAGGACGAGCGAGAGCGCGATCTGCCCCACCACGAGCGCCTTCCCGACGCGGAAGCGGGAATGTCCCTCGACGATGCCCCGCCCGCCCGCCTTCATCGCGCCCCGCGGGTCCACCCGCGCGGAGCGCCACGCGGGCACGAGCCCGAAGAGGACCGCGGTCCCGGTGGCGACGGCCAGCGTGAAGGCGAGGACGCGGCCGTCGAGGGAGAGGTCCAGCCACACCGCCTCCCCGCGCATCGCCGCCTCCCCGCGCATGGGCAGGTAGCGCACCAGCAGCCGCGTGGCGGCACCGGCCAGGAGGAGCCCCACCGCCGCCCCGAGGAGCGAGAGGAGCAGGCTCTCCGTGAGGAGCTGCCGGACCAGCCGGCCGCGGCCCGCGCCGATGGCGAGCCGGACGGCCACCTCGTGGCGCCGGCTGGAAGCGCGGGCCAGGAGCAGGTTGGCCACGTTCGCGCAGCCGATGAGCAGTACCAGCCCGACCGCCGCCATCAGCGCCACCAGCGCGTCGTGGTACCGGCCCCGGACCCCGGAGTACCCGTTCGCCGCCGGCACCGCGGTCAGCGTGGTCCGCCGGTAGTCCGCCTTCGCCTCCGTGGGCCAGTCGTCGGGGACCGTGGCGCCGAAGACGGCGGGTGCCAGCGCCGCCAGCCGCCGGCCGGCGTCCCCGGTGGTCATCCCCGGCCGCCGCCGTCCGAAGATGTTCAGGAACCACGTGCTGCGCTCATCCAGCGAGTCGTGCCCGCCCTGGACGATCGGCATGGCGCAGAGCGGAACGTACACCTCGGCCGCGCGCCCCACGTGCACCCCGGAGAAGCCCTCCGCGGCCACGCCGACGATCTCGAAGGGGTGGCCGTTCAGCGAAAGCGTCCTCCCCACGGCGTCGGGGCTCCCCCCGTAGGCGCTCTCCCAGAAGCCGTAGCCGACCACCGCCACCGGCGGACATCCCCGGTAGTCGTCCGCCGGCGCCACCAGCCGGCCGGCGGCGGGACGAACGCCCAGCGTCGAGAAGTAGCCCCCGCTCACCCACGCCCCCGCGACCGGGCGCGACTGGCCGCCCCCGGCGAGGTCGAAGCGCTCGTCCGCCGTGGCGAACGCGCCCGAGAAGACGTCCTGGCGGTCCCGCAGCGCCTCCCAGAGCGGGTTGGTGAAGTTGTCGCCCCCTTCCCCCAGCCCCCCGGAGCGGGCTGGTGTCGTCACCCGGACCAGCTCCTCCGGACGCACCACCGGCAGCGACCGCAGCATCACCGCGTCGACGAGGCTGAAGATCGCCGTGTTCGCCCCGATGGCGAGCCCGAGGGAGAGGATCGCCACCCCCGCGAAGCCGGGGCTCGCCCGCAGCGAGCGCAGCGCGTAGCGCACGTCGGCCACGAGCGACTCGAGCCACGGAAGAATGTCCCGGTCCCTCGCCCGCTCCTTGTGCACCGCCGGGCTCCCGAAGCGCAGCCGCGCCTCCCGCCGCGCCTCCTCCTCGCTCATCCCGCTCGCCACCAGCTCGTCGGTCCGCTCCGCGAGGTGGAACTCCAGCTCGCGGTCCAGCTCGCTCGACAGCCCCTCGGGGCGCATCGTGTTCCGCAGTCGATGATACCAGGCCATGGGTGTTCCGCCCCCGGGATCGAGGAGAGGTCAGGCGTAGCGGAGGACCCGCCCCACCCCGTCCGTCAGACGCGCCCAGCTCTCCTGCTCCGCCGCGAGCTGAGCCTCGCCCGCGGGGGTGATCGAGTAGAACCGCGCCTGCCGGTTCTTCTCCGTGGTCCCCCACTCGCTCCGCAGCCACCCGTCCTGCTCCATCCGGTGCAGCGCCGGGTACAGCGAGCCCTCCTCCACCCGCAGCAGCTCGGCCGACACGCGCTGGATGTGGGAGGTGATGGCGTAGCCGTGCATCGGGCCCTGGGCGGAGAGGGTCCGCAGGACGAGCAGGGGGAGCGTGCCCTGGAGGACGTCGTTCCGGCGCGGTCGAAGCGGTGTCATAGCAGTCTATGCATAGAGTTCTAGGGGTAAATAGCGGTGCCGGCCGCCCCGTGTCAAGGAGGTCGTCGCTTCCGCCTCCCCGGCAGCACCCGGCCGCGGTACACGACCCGCGGCTCTTCGACGGTGATGAACGCGTCGTCGTCCCGGACGCCGACCCCGGCGGAGACGGCGGGCAGGCCGCGGCGGCGCAGGACGGCCTCGACCTCCACGTGGCCCTCGCCCCTTGGCCGGCGCAGTCGGTGACGCCGAAGCCGCGATCGCGCAGCGCCTCGGCGAGCGCGACCCCGCCCCACCCGGGAGACGGCGCGGACGCTCGCCATCCCCAGGGCTCGCCGCGTTTCGTCGGGTCGCCGCGGTTGCGGATCGCCGCCGACGAGCCCGGTGTCGATCTCCCCGGTGCACGGGAGATCGCCGGGAGAGGCGTGCCGATCCCTGTCCCGGGTGCGCGGCGCCGCGCAATGGACGAAGTCGGGCTCAGGCCGCGTGCTTCGTGTAGCTCCGCTCCGGCCCGATGTGCTCGTCCTTCCCCGCGCTCTCGGGGAGGGCCCAGGCGGGGAGCTGGGGCGGATCCCAGCGAAAGGTCCGGCCCTCGCGCGTCTTCCCGCGGAGCCGGCCGTTCTCGCGCACGTGCGCGAACGACTCGTCCAGCCCGTAGAGGTAGCGTCCGATCCCCCACTGGACGGCGGCCCGCTTCATCGCCGCGGAGAGGCCGCCCTTCACGCCCTCGACGTCGGTGTTCTCGGCCCCGTCCCACTTGGTGACCCACTCGTTCCCCACCCGGATCGAGATGCCGCACATCACGCCGCCGCGCGGCCCCGGCTTGAACTCGTTCTTCCAGCTCCCGGGCCCCACCACGTCGTCGAGCCGCGCCTGGATCGCCCGGTTGGTGACGTAGGGGACGCAGATCGCCCAGATGCGCCCGTTCTTCTCCCCCGCCTGCTGGATGCGCCACTCGATCTCGTCCGGCGCGAAGAACGCCTGCAGCGCCTTGTAGTTGAGCTCCGCCATCATGGCCTCCACAGATACGCCCGCAGAATCTCTCTCCGTCTACTTACGGTATATCTTCGGTTTTCCGGACGGTCCTGTCAAGTGCCCATCGGGATCCACCCCGTGCACGCGGTGAGATGGTGCGTCGGTGATCACCTTCGCGCTTACGCACTCACGCACTCACGCACTCACGCACTCTCGCACTCTCGCACTTACAGACTCTCCGCGTCCGCGATCCTCCCCCGCAGGCTGTACTTCCGCCCGCGCCAGTCGAGCGTGCCGCGGCGGCTCAGGCGGAAGGAGTTGAGCGCGATGAAGAAGATCCAGATCAGCCCGAAGGGGTGCAGGAGGATGCCGTTGCTGCTCTGGCGCAGGCGGAAGGCCGTGGCGGCGCGCAACGCCACGTTGGCCGCCACGCCCACCAGCGACGGCCAGAGCAGCACCTTCCACCCGCCCACGACGGCCTGGTACAGCCCCACGTACGGGGCGAAGAGCGCGGCGCACAGCAAGAGCGCCAGCACCAGCAGCACCGGGCGGCGCACCAGGCGGTGGTAGAAGATCTTGGAGAGGCCCAGCCACAGGTCGCTCCTGCCCTCGAACAGGCGCCCCGAGGCCAGGTTCTGCCCCTGCGCGTACACCACCCGGCCCCCCGTCTCCTTCACCCGCTTCGCCATCGCCGCGTCGTCGGCCACCTCGGCGGCGGCGGCCTCCCACCCGCCGGCCTTCTCCAGCGCCTCGCGCCGCACCGCCATGATCTGCCCGCTGGTCACGCGGATGCGCGGGCTCCTGGCGTGCCACACCAGCGGCAGCGGCCACACCAGGAAGCGCAGGTCCAGCAGCGGCACCACCGCCTGCTCGGTGAGCGTCCCCGTGGCCTGCCTGGGGGTGGCGGTCAGGAAGTCGGCCTTCCAGTGCTCCAGCACCCACCCCAGCCGCGCCAGGCAGGTGGGGGTGGGCACCGTGTCGGCGTCCAGGTACACCAGCACGTCGCCCGCGGCCTCCTCCCACAGGCGGTGGCACGCCCACGGCTTCCCCAGCCAGCCGGGGGGCAGCTCGTCGCCGCGCACCACCCGCAGCGCGCGCTCCGTCTCGCAGAGGCGCTCCAGGACTTCGCCCGTGCCGTCGGTGGAGCCGTCGTCGTACACCAGCACCTCGTCGGGGCGCTGCGTGCCGGCCAGCGCGGCGCGCACGCAGGTGACGATGTTGCGCGCCTCGTTGCGGGCCGGGATGCACACCGACACCCGCCCCGCGATGCGCCCCTTCGCCCGCCCGCGCGGCCACACGGCCAGGTTGAACAGCACCATCGCCAGCACCGCCAGCGACGGCGCCGCCAGGACCCAGAACCACGCCTGCTCGTCCGGCGACAGCGGGAACAATCCTCCTCCTTCCCCCTCGTGGAGCCCGTCCTCCCGCGCGAGCACGATGCCAGCGCCGCGCCCGCCGCCACGGGAGGGCTCCGGACGGGCCGTCGCATCCCGTAAACATGCGATTTGGGGCGCGCGGCGGGCCCGGTGCCCAAGATACTTGCGCCACGACGCGTGTCCAGCAAACTTCTAGGATTTGTGACACTCCACGCACGGATCGTGCGGCGCCCGCCGGTTGCGCGGCCGGGCGCGCCGAAGGGGCAAAAAGCGTGGAACGGGAGCGAACGTCCCGGTCGCCGGGCGGGCGCTTCCCCCGGCGGACGCGCACCTCCAGCAGGCGGACGGGCCCAGGCATGTACCGGATCAAGCGAGTCGCCCACCTCACCGGGATCAACCCGGCGACGCTGCGCGCCTGGGAGCGGCGCTACAACCTGATCTCGCCCCAGCGGACCGAGAGCGGGTACCGGCTGTACAGCGACGAAGACGTGGCGATGCTCACGCGCATCAAGCAGCTCACCGACGAGGGCCTCACCATCAGCGAGGCGATCGCGCGGGTGGGCCGCGGGAGGGCGCCGCTGCCGGCCGACGCGCACGCCCTGCTCGACCTGCGCGGCGAGCTGCGCGACGCGCTGCTGCGCTTCGACCGCCCGGCGGCGCTGGCGGCGTACGAGCGCGCCGCGCACCTCCCCGCCGAGCTGCGCGTGGAGCAGCTGCTGCTGCCGATGATGCGCGAGCTGGGCGACCTGTGGGAGCACGGCGACGCGGTGGTGAGCCAGGAGCACTTCGCCAGCGCATTCGTGCGCGAGAAGCTCTCGCAGCTCATCGCCGGGCTCGACACGGGGGCGGCCGCGGGGCCCGAGGGCGTCTGCGCGGGGCTCCCCGGCGAGCTGCACGAGTTCGGGCTGATGGCGGCGGCGGTGCGGCTGGCGCGCGAGGGGTGGAGGGTGCTGTACCTGGGCGCCGACGTCCCCCTGGAAGACGTGCGCCGGGTGCTGCGCGAGCGGCGCCCCCGCATGCTGTGCACCTCGGCGGTGATGCGCCTGGACCCCGACGAGTTCCGCGCGCTGGCGGCCGAGCTGCGCGGGGCGGCCCCCCGCGACACCGACGTGGTGATCGGCGGCGCCGGCATCCCTCCGCTGGAGGGCGGCGCCGTCCCCGGCGTGCGCCTCCCCGCCTGCGTCAGCGAGATCTTCTCCGTCAACTGAAAGTACGGAGTACGGAAGTACGGGACGGCGTCGGGACGCTCCCCTCTCTCCATCGCGGCGGAGGGGCGTTCTGTCGGGAGCGGCCTGCCCGCGCCGAAGCCGGCCTCCACACCGAAGGAGCCCGCGCAGGCGGGCTTTTCGCCGTTGTCGCCGCGGTTCACCCGCCCTAGCTCCCCCCGGAAACACTCGCGCCCGTCCGCCGCCGCGCCCGGGTGGCCGCGTCCACCAGGCCGCGGGGATGCCGCTCCCGGCGGCGGTCATGGCGGAGGCGGAAAGCGCGGGCGGGAATCGATGGCGGGGCGATGAAGGGAGGCCCCGGGCCGGCGACTTCGCCGGCGGCGGAGCAGGGCGTACGGGATCAGAGGCCTTCGCGCTCCACCCGGAGCCGCTGCCGCTCGGCCTCGGCCCGCATCCGCGCGGCGATCTCCTGGAAGCGGCGCTCGCCGCGCAGCTCCGCGAAGACCTGGCCGTTGGAAAGCCCCCAGACGTCCCGGTACCCGCGCGCCACGGCCTGGTCGAGGTCGTGGAGCGCCTGCTCCTTCCGCCCGCGGGCGGCGTCGGTGGCGGCGAGCGCGTAGTAGGGCCAGAAGCTCTCGTTCTTCTCCGCGAGCATCCGGCGGGCGCGCCGCTCGACCTCGCGGAACACCTCCTCCGCCTTCCGCCGCTCCCCCAGCTTCCGGTAGAGGTATCCCGGCGTGGCGTCGTAGTGCTCCCCTCCCGCCAGGGCGACGGCGCGCTCGTGGTGCGCCAGCGCCGCCCGCAGGTCGCCCCGCCGCAGGTCGAGCCTGCCCAGCATGGACTGGTGCACGGAGTCCAGCGCCACGGCGGTCCGCGCGTGCCCGCCCGCCCCGGCCAAATCCCCGCGCCGCAGGGCGAGGTCGGCCAGGCGCACGTGCAGGAAGGCGTAGTCCGGCTGCAGCTCCAGGCCGCGGCGGTACCACCGCTCGGCTTCGTCCAGCTTCCCCAGGAGCGCGTACCCGAAGCCGATGTACTCGTACGGCCAGACCGTGCGCGGATCCAGGCTCACCGCGCGCTTCAGCCAGGGGATCGCCTCGTCCAGCCGCCCCATGTCGCCGTACGTCTGCCCGGTCTCGGCCGTGGCGGTGGCGTCGCTGGGGTTGAGCGCCACGGCGCGCCGGTACTGCTCGAGCGCCAGGGAGTAGCGGCCCTGCCGGCGGTACCACTCCGCCAGCGCCGCGTACCCGTCCGGGAGGCCGGGGTCCAGCGCGATGGCCCGGCGGGCGAGGGCCGCGGCGGAGTCCACGGGGGTGGGCGTCCAGGTGGTCATCCGGGCGCGCGCCAGCCAGGCGTAGGCCAGCGCGAAGCCGGAGTCCAGCGCCACGGCGCGCTCGAAGAGCGCGACGGACCGCTCGATGTCCGCCTGCGTGTAGCGGTCGAGGTACTGCCGCCCCTGCCTGTAGTAGTCGTACGCGGTGAGGTTGGAGGTGGGGGCGGCGGCGATCCGCTCCCGCTCGTCCCGGGTGAGGCGGACCTCCAGCGCCCTCGCGATCTCCTGCGCGATCTCGCTCTGGATCTGGAAGACGTCCTCCAGCTCGCGGTCGTAGCTCTCCGCCCACAGGTGCTCGTCGGTGCGCGCGTCGATGAGCTGGGCGGTGATGCGCACGCGGTCGCCCGCGCGCCGCACGCTGCCCTCCACCACGTGGCTCACCCCCAGCTCGCGGCCGATCTGCCGGAGCGCCTTGTTGCTCCCCCGGTACGCCATCGCCGAGGTGCGGCTGATCACCCGCAGCCCGCTGACCCGCGACAGGTTGGTCAGGATGTCCTCGGTGATCCCGTCGGAGAAGTACTCGTTCTCCCGGCTCTCGCTCAGGTTCGCGAACGGGAGCACCGCCACCGCGCGCCCGGCGGCGGGCGGGGGGCCGAGGGAGGGAAGCGCCCCGCCCGCGGCAGCCGCAGCAGCAGCGGATGCCGACGCGGCCGGCGCGGGCCGGGCGCCGCCGCGGCCCACCTGCCACATCACGCCGCCGGCGATCACGAGCAGCGCCGCCAGCATCAGCAGCTCGGGCCCGCTCACCCGCTGGTGGCCCTGCTCGCCGTGGTACCAGGCGAGCACCAGGGTGACGAAGAGGCCGAGCACCAGCAGCACGATGAGCACCCGCCCGGCGGCCGGGCTCCAGCCGAAGCTGTCGCGCACCGCGCCGAAGAGCTGCAGCGCCAGCCACGCACCCGCGAGATACGCGAGCGCCCACTGCACGAGCTTGCGCTCGCGCAGGCGCTGGAAGACGCCGTGCAGGTCGCGGCGGCCGTCCTCTGCGTCGGGCTGGGTGGCTGGATGCTCCGGCAGGGCCATCTGGAGCTCCTCAGTTCACGATGGAAGGAGCGCGAATCGAGGTCATCGACGTCCTTCGCCGTCCCGGATTTCACCGCCGGCACCGCCACTGCTGACAACTTAGCGCCGCGCTTCCCCTGTTCCTAGCGTTTTTCCGCCCGCCTTCCGACGAAAAACCTCACACGGAGTCGACAGAGAACCCCGCTGTTCGCCGTTACCTCCGTCGACTCCGCGTGAGACATTCAGCTACGGATCCCGATCCCAACGACGCTCCGCGCTTCAGAACGACTGGCCGAAGAGGAAGTACGCCTCGGGCTTCGGGCGCGTGAAGCCGCCGCCGCGGGTCGGCGTCTCGCTCAGGGGGAAGGCGACGCCCGCGCGCAGGCGCATCCGCACGTTGAAGCCGAAGGTGACGTCCGCCCCCAGCTCCGCGCCCACGGAGCCGATCATGTCGATGTCTTCGAAGGGGACGACGGGGTCGCAGATCTCCACGCACCACGCCGTCCCCGCGTCCGCGAACGCCGTCCCCCACAGCCGGTCCAGGTAGACGGGGACGAGCCCCAGCCCGCGCTCCACCAGCGCGATGGGAAAGCGGTACTCGGCCGTGGCGGCCACCGCGCGGTCGCCCACCTGCGAGCCCTCGGGGTAGCCGCGCACCGGCAGGTCCGGCGTGTCGCCCAGCCCCGTCCCCGTCGAGAGCGGGAAGGCCAGCGCCAGCCCCCCGTTGCCGCCCACCGCGAACCCCGGCGCGCGCGAGCCCGCGTCCACCCCGCCCGCCACCCGCACCGCCAGCACGTGCCGCGCGAACCCCCACGCCCGGAAGCCGCGGTACGCCTGCGTGCGCCCGGCCAGGCGCGTGTAGCCGCGCAGCACGTCCTCGCCCTCGATCTCCCGCGTGAAGCGCCGCGCCTCCACCGACGCCGCGGCCACGACCCCGTCCTCGGCGCTGATGGAGAAGTCGTACGCGCGCACCGTCGACCAGCCGAGCGTGGCCACCGCGCCCACGTCCGGCGGCGGGTCCACCACCGTCACCCCGCTCGCCTGCTCCGGGTCGTCGAACACCCGCTTGCGGTCGCGCACGGTCGCCCCCAGCGAGAGCCACGCGTACGAGCGGTAGCGCGGCCGCGCGAAGGTGGCCACCACGCTGGCCGAGCGCTCCCGCTCCAGCAGCGCCGTGGGGATCGGCGCGTCGCCGGGCCCGGCCAGCACGCCCGCCGCGATCAGCACGTCCCAGTCCTGGAACGCCGAGGCGCCGAGCGTGGGGTTGCCGAGCCCGCGGAAGAGGTAGCCGAGCGCCCCCTCGAAGCGCGCCTCGTCGCCGTAGACCTGCCCGAACGCCGCCCAGAGGTGCCGCTCGACCACGTCGTGCCCGCCGGTGGCGGCGCCGACCGCCGTCCCCAGTGCCTCGCGCGTCAGCAGCGTCGGCTCCCACCAGGTGGGCCGCAGCGAGCGCCACGGCGAGTACCGGCGCTCCGCCGTCCGCGCGGCCGGGGCGGCGGGCGGGGGCGCCTCCCCCTCGCGCACCTCCGCGCGGACGGGCGGCGCCGGGCGCCAGGCGGACGGGTCGAAGGGGATGCGCGCGACGTGGTACCCGTCGGAGCGGTACCAGGCGAAGGCGATCCAGCGCCCGTCCGGCGACACGTCGGGCTCGAAGGCGCCGGTGAGCACGTTCGTCACTTGGAGGAGCCGCCCGTCCCGCGTGTCGAACGCGTAGAGGTTGGAGATGCCGGTGCGGTCCGACGAGAAGAGCACGTACCGCCCGTCGGGCGACCACGCCGGCGCCATGTCCACCGCGCGGTCGTCCGTCGCCTCGGCGGCCACGCGGCCCGACGCGGCGTCGAGCACCACCACGTCGTAGCGCCCGCCCCGCCGCCAGCGCGAGATGGCGATCCGCGTCCCGTCCGGCGACCAGCGCGGGTACGCCCAGTGCACGTCCAGCGAGGCCTCCACGAGCGGCGCCGGCTCCGCGCCCGGCGCGGCCAGGACGACGGGCTGGTTGGTCCCCGGCGCGCTGCGGACGGCCGCGATCCGGCCGTCGCGCGCCACGTCCACCTCGGTGAGCCGCGCCCCGCGCGTCAGCCGGTCGACGTCGCCGTCCCCGGCGATGCGGTAGAGGTCGGCGTACTGGCGGTACGGGTCCACCAGGTCCACCATCGAGGTGACCAGCGAGCCGCCAGACGCCTCCCACGCCGACGCCGCCAGCAGCGTGCGCGGGGCCAGCACGCGCACCCGCCCGTCCGCCTCGATCACCCGCGTGGACGGCTCGTCGCGCCCGGTGTACGCGGAGAAGGCGATCCGCCGCCCGTCCGGCGACCAGCGCGGGAAGCGGGCGTAGTAGCCGGCCGTGGTCAGCACCTCCGGCTCGGTGAGCCCCCGCGCCCGCAGCGAGTCGGCCAGCGCGCGGTAGCGCCCCTGCAGCTCGCGCTCCCACTCGTCCCACGCGCGCGAGAAGGAGACGCCGTACGCCTTCCGGGCCGCGCGGTCCACCAGGAACGGGACCACGCGCCCGCCGTAGGTGCGCACGAACTCCCCCGCCGCCTCGCCGCCCTCGCGCTCCGCCAGCCAGTCGAGGAACATCGCGCCGTAGAAGTACGCCGCGTTCCCCCCCGGCCAGCTCGCCGGGTCGCCCGACGCGCGGTCGATCTCGAAGAAGCGCCCCTCCAGCACCGCCGTGCGCAGCGCCATCTCCTGCATGGTCCCGCGCACCCGCCCCGCGCGCGTGAGCCGCGACTCCAGCCAGGTCGCCAGCCCCTCGGTGGTCCAGCGCGGCACCGTGGGGCTGGGGAAGGAGAGGGGGATGCGGCCGAAGACCGAGCGGATGGCCCGCGGCACCCCGCGCGCGTAGTCCAGGTGGAAGACGTGCGCGAGCTCGTGGGTGATCACCAGGTCCAGCCAGTCGTCGAAGAACGCCAGACCGGGGTCGTCCACCGGCGGGTGCGCGAACACGACCACGCGGTTGCGCGGGAAGGTGTTGGCGAACCCGTTGGCGAAGTCCGCGTTGTCGGTGACGACGAGGTCGATCCTTCCCCCCGGCGGCCGGATGAGCGCCTCCCGCAATTCGGCGTACGCGGCCTCGGCGCGGACGGCGGCGCGCCCCGCCAGCGAGTCGAGCCCCGGCGTGAAGTGCACGCGGAAGTGCTCCGTGTCGAGCACGCGCCACCGCTCGTCCGGCGGGACCTGCGCGCGCGCCGCCGTCAGCGGAGCGAGCACGGCCGCCAGCGCCAGCCACCACCCGAGCCGACGAGGGGAAAGGATCATGGGATTGTCGATGGAGATGGATGTGGATCGATCAACCGTCCCGGCGCCGTTCCCGCACGAATGTAGCCTCGCGTCCGGGGCGCGAATGGCAGCCTCGCGTCCGCGGCGCGAGCGGGTAAACCCGCCCGCTGGAACCACGGAAAGCCTCGCCGATCACCGTCTCGGCCGCGCTTCCGTGCGGCGAGGCTTCAACCGCACCGGCGGACGTCTACCAGTCAGCCCCTGCGCCGCGCTCCGCATCCCGCGCGAATCTTCGCGTGCAGTCCGCGCAGGCGGACTTCGTGTTGTTGTAGCCCCCGATTTCAATCGGGGTGCGGGCGGACCCGGCGCAGGAGGCCGCCTTCCGCGCACGGGCTGGCATCCGCCGGGCGAGGCAGGCCTCGCCCCTACGCGATCCCCGCCGAACCTACCGCCCGGCAGCGTGGTCCCGCAGGAACGCCTCGATGGCGCGGAAGTGCGCGCGGGCGATGCGCTCCTGCACGCGCGGGTCGCGCAGCGCCGCCTCCTGCTCGGGCACCATCAGGAACATCGTCTCGGTGAGCGTGGACGGGAACCAGGTGGACCGCACCAGCGCCAGGTCCGCCCGCGCGATCCCCAGGTCGCGCAGCCCCAGCTCGCGCAGCAGCTCGCGCTGAAGGTGGCGCGTGAGGCCCAGCCCCTGCGGCGCGTTGTAGAACGCCGTGGTCCCCGCGTTGGTAAACGGGTTCACCCCGTCGGGGAAGGCGTTGTTGTGCACCGACACCAGCAGGTGCACGTCCTGCCGCTCCGCCATGAGCGGCCGGTCGCCCAGCGCCACCGCGGCCGTGTCGGGGCGCGTCTCCAGCACCCGCGCGCCCGCCTCGCGCAGCATGCGCACCAGCTGCTTCGCGATCGCCAGGTTCGCCTCGGCCTCCGTCAGCCGCGTGGGGCCGATGGCGCCCCCCGGCGGGTGCCCCGCGTCGACGCCGACCAGCAGCCCCGCCAGCGGCCGCCCCGCGTCGATCGGCGGCGGCCGGCGGACACGGACGACCAGCGCGCCGCCGGGATCGTAGAAGCTCCGCCACCCCCAGGCCGGCCGGTCCAGCTCCAGCGTCACCCGGGAGCGGTCGTCCGCGGGCTGGCTCCACTGCACGCGGCGG